>CAYYPJ010000213.1:0-4400 GCA_964473495.1 uncultured Spirochaetales bacterium | reverse complement strand
GTATACTTTCAAAGCAGACTGCTTTGAAGGTTGAGACTCTTTTAGAAGTATATAAAAATGATGCTAAATCTTTTACGGTAGACTACATTGGCCATGCACATTTAGATATGAATTGGATGTGGGGTTTCAATGAGACTGTCTCAATTGTTTTGGATACTTTTCGAACTATGCTGAATTTGATGCAAGAGTATAGTGATTTTACTTTCTCACAATCGCAGGCTTCAACCTATAAGATTGTCGAGGAGTATGCTCCTGAAATGCTTGATGAAATTCGAATGCGGGTAAAAGAGGGGCGCTGGGAAGTAAGTGCTTCTACTTGGACAGAATTTGATAGGAATATGCCAAATGGGGAGAGTAATGTCAGGCAGTATCTTTATGCAAAGAAATATCTTTGTGATCTTTTCCATCTAGCTGAGACTGACTTATCAATAGATTTTGAGCCCGATACATTTGGTCATCATGCACGTGTCCCGGACATTCTTGCTGAAGTTGGAGTGAAGTACTATTACCATTGCAGAGGATCTGTAGGTGAATCTATATATCGCTGGCGGGGTAGAAATGGTAACGAGATCTTAGTGTATCGTGAACCAGACTGGTATTTAGGACCTGCAGTCACTCTTTCTCAAGATTCGTCATCTGAGATAATGAAAGCTTCTCAAATGGATATAGTCAATGAATCCTTTAAACTTTATGAGAGGTATGGAATCAAAAGATTGCTTCAGGTATACGGAGTGGGCGATCATGGTGGTGGTGTGACTAGAATGGATATTGAAGGTATCCTGGATATGTCTAACTGGACTTGTTTCCCCACAATCAGATTCTCAACTTTGAGAAAGTTCTTTTGTGCTCTTGACAAAGAGAAAAGTCGATTTCCTCTATTTGAAGGAGAGTTGAATCCTATTTTCACTGGTTGTTATACATCCCAATCTGAAATAAAACGAGCAAATCATGAAAGTGAGAAAATGCTCTATGAAGCTGAATTTTATGCTACTATCAGCACACAAAAGGGATGGGGGACCTATAATACTAAACGATTCAGACAAAGTTGGGAGAAAGTCCTGTATAACCATTTTCATGATATTCTCCCTGGATCATGTACGCAGAATTCAAAAGAATATGCATTGGGACAATACCAGAAAGTATTCGCATTAGCAAATACAGAACGGACAAAAGCTGTGAGAATGATTGCCAGCCAAATAGACACATCAAAACTTATCGAAAAGACTGTCACGGGTAAGAGAGCATTTGGGGCAGGCGTCGGATATAAGATAGATTCATTCTCAACTTCGCCAGTAGGCTTTGTTGAGGGATCAGAGCGTGTTATAACATTCTTTAATGATCTCGTTATCCCTCGAAAGGAAGTCACTGAGGCAGTCCTTTGGGATTGGGAAGATAAAAATCGTGAGATTGTTTGCAAGGATCATTGTGGAGAGGAACAACCACTAATTATTACTCAAGCTGATGATGCATATTGGCAGCATAGTATAACAAAAATCTTACTGCCCATAGAAATACCTCCTATGGGATATGCAAGTTATTTAGTATATTCTGCAACAGATTCTTTACGAGAAGATGTTTCCGACATTAATCCTCGAGTTGAAGATATTGACGAGTATATACTAGAAAATAGCATGCTAAGGGTTCAATTTTCAAAAAGTTCTTTAGATATTATTTCGATGATCAATAAAGAAACTGGTGAAGAGTTACTAAGAGAACCTTCTGGTATTAGGTATATAGTGGAAGATGCCACTAAAGGAATGACTGCATGGACTGTTGGACGAATAATATCTATAGATAGGATGTATTTTACGGCTAGTGAAGTGACAAAAGAAGAGAATGAACTTCGTTCAACACTTGATTTCTCATTAGAGGGCGCCAATTCAAGGATACTAGTATCGGTGTTTCTTGATAAGGATTCAACTTCTTTGTCATATAAACTTAAAGTGAATTGGCTGGAGGTGGGCAATAAGAAGATAACTCCTCAATTATCTTTTATACTGTATCTGAAGGATGTAAGCGATTCATATCTCTATGATGTGCCGTTTGGCACTTTAGAGAGAACAGCTATGGCGATTGATGTTCCTGCTGTAAGTTGGGCTGCAGCCACATCAAAGAAGTCAGTAGTACAACTCACCGCCAGGGGGAAGTATGGGTTTAGATGTGAGAAGGGATCTATGCGTCTAGCCCTATTAAGGAGCTCCTCTGGACCTGATCCCTATCCTGAGTATGGTGATCATGCTATAGAGTTCTTTATTACGCTACAGAAAGAAAACGTTACGAAAAAGAATCTTATAAGTAACGGGCAAGCATTGGTCTCTGATATTCCACAAGTGACCCATGGAAGACATAGAGGAATGTTAGGAATGAATGGTTCATTTTACTCGATTGAGGGACCTGTTGTGGTATCGGGTGTAAAATATTCTGAAGATATGAATGGAATAATTATAAGATTGTATGAAACTGAAGGCAATACTGGAGTAGTACAGATAACAGCCCCAGGCTTAAGAAACCCTGTATTCACAGATTTCCTTGAAATTGAAAGAGATGACAAGTCAGAGATTTGTGCACAAGGTGATCAATTCTCATTTCAAGTTGATCCCTATGGGATTTATACACTTCTTTTTGACGTAGAATCATGATTAGCTCAGACGAACGTTTTACTATAGGGTTTTCGTGAATTTCATTGATGGAAAGATTAGCAATTTTTTTTCGGTTAACTTGAGTGAAACGAATAAGAACCTTGAGTTTATCCGGAAATATCTATATTGATTTAAGTAGGGACTAACAAATACATCACACATTTTAAAAACATGACGAGGCAAGAATTATGATACATCTTATAGAGAAGCGCATACAAAAACTCATAGAAGAATTGTATGCCCTGCGTTATACTGATCCTGTTCCGCTTTACACAGAATACATGGTCGATCATCAACCTATTCCCTATGATGATATAAGTTCACGATCGTACAAACCTCTGGAAATCGGTAAAAAATGGGGTGAACTCTGGGATAGCAGTTGGTTCAGGTTTACCGGTAACGTCCCAGAGAGGTACAAAGGTGAACAGATAGTTGCTCTTATTGATATCGGTGCTGAAGGATGCCTCTTCAAAGATGGGACACCCTATTGCGGTATTACGTATAAACGAGGAGAGAAGCTGTTTGAACGAAAGAGGAGAATCTGCTTGACAGACCATGCCGAAGAGAATGAAAAGGTCGATCTATTAGTAGAGGGGGCGGCAAATAGTTTAATTGGCGAATATACGAGCGATAAAGCAGTATGGCCCTTTTTTACGCTCAACCAGGCAGAACTGGCTGTATTTGATAACGACGTATGGCAGCTTGCTATGGATATGGACTATCTCCTTCAGCTCTACCTCACATTGGATGCTCAGAGTCCAAGGGCTAAACGAATCCTGCGAGGTCTTAATACTGTCGCCAATCTTACACCAGCGACATCTCATATCCCTCAGATGCGATCGATCACCAAAGAACTTATTGAGACGCCTGCAGTACCGAGTGCTCTTACTGCATGGTCTGTCGGACATGCTCATCTTGATCTTGGATGGCTCTGGCCGTTTCGTGAAACAAGGAGAAAAGGCGGAAGAACATTCTCTACTGCTCTGCGAATGCTTGAAGAGTATCCTGACTATGTCTTTGGTGCATCACAACCTCAGCTGTTTACTTGGATCAAAGAAGATTATCCCGTACTATTCCAAGAGGTGAAGCAGGCAGTTGCTTCTGGTAGATTTGAATGCCAGGGCTGTATGTGGGTAGAACCTGATATGAATCTTACAAGCGGTGAATCATTAGTACGGCAGTGTTACTATGGTATAAAATTCTTTCAGGATGAGTTTGGTATTACCATAAATTACTTATGGCTTCCTGATGCCTTTGGGTACTCCGCAGCTTTGCCGCAGATCTTAAAGAAATCCGGGGTGGACTACTTTATTACGCAGAAGATATCATGGAATGAGACAAACACATTTCCTCATCATACATTCCTCTGGTACGGTATAGATGGAACCCCTGTTGAGACGCACTTTCTTCCGACAAATGATTATAATGCTACAAACGAACCAAAGCAGATGATCGCTGCAGAACGAAGATTCTCTCAAAGTGATATCCAGGAAGGGTTTCTCAACCTCTATGGGATTGGGGATGGTGGCGGCGGTCCATCAAGAAGACATATTGAAATGGCAAGACGCGGTAAGAATTGTGAGGGAATGCCTAAGATCACTATGACTAGGGCTTCTGCATACTTAGACTATCTTGCAACAGAAGGTACTGATGATCTTCCTTCCTGGCGGGGAGAGCTCTATTTAGAACTCCATCGCGGAACCTATACTACGCAGGCCAAGATGAAGAAGTATAATAGAAAGCTGGAACTTGAGCTGCGGG
>CAYYPJ010000212.1:0-4427 GCA_964473495.1 uncultured Spirochaetales bacterium | reverse complement strand
AATTCAACCCTTGAAGGTGGTTTATTACATGAATCACAATGATTTATTTGAAATACATTAAGCTTGGGAGAGAACTACATTCAAGAATATGGGTATTCAACTGCAAAAGTCAGGATATGGTCTTTCATCAGGATTTTCCCTGTCTAATCACAGACTGAACACAGCAGATGCATACCGCATTGGCAGGACTTTACGTGCAGGGATGATCGAGTTTTGCAGAAGTAGAGCAATTTCGTAATGATCTGCTATCTTATGCATAGCTGAATCTGCCTGCAGCCCTTGCCTTGGAAACGATACAGCTGTATCTCGAGCAGACAGCATGAACCAATAAGCATAAAACTCATACATTTCTTGATCAGGTATACCTGAAGCTGCTTAACGATGAAGGATTGACCCCTATCAAAAGTGCCTATGCAATCTATATCCCGGTAGATATCGATATATCACCGATGGATAATTCAAGGCCCCACAAAGACTGGGGACGTAGAACGTATACAGGCTACGATTGCTATGTTCCATACCATCTGGAATAAGCTGCCGTTTTCTCAAGTTTTACTTATTTTGTGAGGGTATACCAAGGATCGTTAAAGATTATACGGATCCAGGTGCAAATTAAGATTGAAACTGTATGTATTATCTCAGTCTTTATATTTGTCTTTCTTCCGCTCACGTAAAAGAGCGTAAGAAAGATAAGAATTACGATAGTATTTGTAGAGACGTTTCTTTAGCCGACAGATCTATGGCGTGATGACTTTCTATTTTTGTAAGTTTTTCACTTTACAAGAGCAGCAATGTCCGCTATCATTTGATTAAGTGGATGCTTAACCAGATGAGAGGTGTGGAAGATATGGATATGCTGCTTTTACGCATAAAAGCTCTATCAGATCAGAACCGACTGGAGATTCTTCGACTTCTGATGCAAAAGCATTACTGCGTCCGTGCACTCTCTAGACGACTTGAGATCAGTGAGGCCGCAGTATCTCAGCATATCAAAGTGCTGCGTGAAGCAGGACTGATCCGTGTGGAAAGGCGGAGTTATTATCATCACTATCAGGTTGATACTGAAGTACTCCATAAGATTGCACAAGGGATTGATCAGTTAACAGAGGGAACAGCTCATGAATATTGTAGAAGTTAAGAACCTTACAAAGACTTTTGGTGAATTCACTGCAGTGGATCATATTGCTTTCTCTATCAAGCAAGGTGAGTTACTCGGATTTCTTGGACCAAACGGAGCAGGAAAGACCACCACGATCAATATGCTGACTGGACTTGCACGAATCACCGATGGTAGTGTGAGAATAGGTGATATTGACGCTGGAAAGCATGTGAAGCGGGCACAACATCTCATGGGGATAGTGCCGGATGAGAGTAATCTCTATATGGAGATGGATGGTTTCGACAACCTCTGTTTCTGTGCTTCATTATATGGGATAGGGAAAGCAAAACGGGAAAAACGTGCACATGAGCTCTTGAAGATCTTTTCACTCACTGATGCAGGGAAGAGGCCATTCAAGGCCTATTCCAAGGGAATGAAGAGAAAACTCACTATAGCAGCAGGTATTATCCATGAACCGAAGATTCTCTTTCTTGATGAGCCGACAACCGGCATTGATGTAGAGAGTTCTCGTCAGATTAGGCAATTAATTAGAAAACTGCATGAAGAAGGGACTACAATCTTTCTTACGACTCATTATATTGAAGAGGCTCAAAGACTCTGTGACCGGATTGCCTTCATCGTGGAGGGGCATATTGTGCAGGTGGGAACTATTGAGAAGTTGATGCGTGATGTACAGAAAGATAATATCGTACAGTTCACCTTGGATCAGCCAGTAGCAAAGGTAACAGGACTTCTGCAAATGGAGATGTCCGATTACCGTTTTGATATGGTATCTGATGATACGATACGACTCTATACCGATACAACAGTAAGTCTGATGCCTTTTATCGAATTCTTTGACCAGCAGGGATACAGAGTATATGAAGCGAAAGTCATACAGCCTTCGTTAGAGGATGTGTTTGTTAATATTACCGGTATCGGAACAAGGGAAATGAGAAAAGAGCGGGAAAGGAAAAAATGAAGAGATCACTGATAGCCTTTTGGAGTATTCTGAAGAAAGATATGAAGAACTACTATCTCAAGCCGCCGAATATCAGCTGGGGAATCATCTTCCCGGTTGCATGGACGATGATGTTCTTCATTAAGTCTCCTACTGCAGTTGATGTTCGAGACCTCTTGCCGGGGGTGATGTCCATGTCTATTCTCTTTGGCACCACCTCTATGCTGGCTGTGACTATTACCTTTGAACGTAAGAACAGTTCCTTCGATCGATTGCTGCTCGCTCCTATCAGCTTGAATCTTCTTATGATGGCAAAGACGACTGGTGCAATCCTTTTCGGGGTTTTTAATGCATTCGTACCGGTACTCTTTGCCGCTTTTCTCACTGATCTTTCCGGAATACATTGGGGTCTGGTTTTAGGGAGTGTCGTCTGTATTGCGGTGACCTCAACGTTTCTGGGACTCTTTATTGCTGTATCGGTGAGTGAAGTATTTGAAGCACAGACGTTCTCCAACTTCTTTCGGTTTCCCATGATCTTTCTCTGCGGGCTTTTTATTCCGGTACCGTCACTGCCGGTCTACCTGCGGCCGTTATCATTTGCTATGCCGCTTACCTATGGTGTCGACATCTTAAAATCTGCGATCATGGGGGAATCTCTTATGCCGCTGTGGACAAGTTTCATGATCCTTATAGGGTTTGCACTGGTGCTCTTCTTTGTCAGTATGCGAAACATACAGGTGAAGTGGATACATTGATAACAATAACATTATTTCAGATTCTTTAAGTAACATATTATCCTGCTTTCCCGTTAAATTGTAACCAGAAAATATACAAATACTATATATACAAGTAATTATGGCATTCTAGACCTTGATTTCTACTTGAACTATGGTTATAATTGTAACCATGAGAAAGAAAAAACCAGGGTATAAAACGATTCATCGGATTCGTGGTGTTGAATACATATATCAGTGTGTTTCTCACTATGATAAAGCAAAGAAGCAGTCATTCAATACACAGGTCTGTATCGGGAAAAACGATGCTAACGGGAAGTTCATCCCTAATAAACGCTATCGCCAGATGCACAACCTGGATGTTCAGGGTAATCCGGGTGTCATCATCAGTAAAGCTGTCGGGGTTACCGGGACTCTTGGGATGATTGCAGAGACTTCCGGTCTTTCTCGAGCCCTTACGCTCTCTTTGGGGAAATCAGATGGACAGCAGGTGGTATCATTAGCTCAGTATATCCTGACCTGTGGAGATGCTCTTTCTCATTATCCGATCTGGGCAAGAAAGCAGAAACTCCCTCCCGGGGTAAAACCATTATCAAGCCAACGTATCAGCAATCTACTTGATCGCCTTGATACACCTGCGATAGAAGGATTCTACTCCCGATGGGCCACATCCTTCACTGATAAAGATACTGTTTGTATCGATAGCACCTCTATCAGCTCATACAGCCAAAGCAACGAGCTGGTGAAATGGGGCTATAATCGTGATCATGACAAGCTTGAGCAGGTGAATGTTCTGGGCGTCTTCAGTGCCTCTAAGATGCTGCCGGTTGCCATGAGAATGCTTCCCGGGAACATCTCCGATGTCAGTACCCTGATCAAAGAGCTGCAGCATTTCAAGTTGCTGGGGCTCAAGAAACCGGCATTCCTGTTGGATAAGGGCTACGATAGTGCTGAGAACATCAACTTCCTGCTCGATAAACGGATCAAGTTCATCATCATGGCTAAGTACAACCGGAAAGATCGGATTGCGTTATTGGAAAAGTACCGTGATTCGATACGGAAGCCGACGAACTTGTTCTACTATCATGATGATCGGTATTATGCGGTCACCGAGCTATTGAAGCTTGGCAGTGAGGAGAATCGCCGGTGTTATGCCCATATCTATCACTGTTCCAGGCTTGCTGATAAGAAGATAGATCGGTTCAACGTTCAGCTGAGTTCAACGGGACCCGGTGAGCCAGCCATCAACGATTGAGGCTGAGCCACTAAAAAGATGCTCGAATCACATGGGTTTATGGTTTAGTAGAATACCTTTTCCTCATAGCCCATATTCTTGAATGTAGTTCTCTCCCAAGCTCAATATATTTCAAATAAATCATTGTGATTCATGTAATAAACCACCTTCAAGGGTTGAATTCTCGGTACTTATGTAGAAAGCCATACAAACTATATTTAGAAGGAAGTCAAACCATGTACATAAGTATAGACAAGAGAAATAACACGGTTATGGAGATCACCTCATATAGGGTGCCCGGCGGGAAATATCCGTTGCAGCACAAGGTGTATATCGGCAAGATGAACGACCTGTCCGAAGTCGAGATCTCAAGGGGCAAACAGGATCCCGACCTGAAGC
>CAYYPJ010000211.1:0-4447 GCA_964473495.1 uncultured Spirochaetales bacterium | reverse complement strand
GCTGAAGCAGACATGGCCGGTTTTGGTCATAAATCCTCACGGGAGGATGCATTCTTCGAGATGGAACATGAAGATTCCATTGAAGCAGAACTGGCTGAACTGAAAAAGAAACAGACAGCTAAGAGATCATAACGATAATCGCATATATCATGATCAGACTATCGACTGTTTGTCAGCTATGACTGATCATGATGAAGATGCAGGAGAACACAGACTTATCAAACATAACAGATAAGAGGAGCCTTTCATGAGATTTGAACAGAAAAGACGGTTGTACAGATCCCGAAACAAGATCATATGGGGAGTCTGCAGGGGATTGGCGACTGGATGCAAATACCCGTAGGAATACTGAGAACAATCTGCATCGTGGTTCTCGTCCTCACAGGATTCTTTCCAATCATACCAATCTATGCCATTGCAGCACTGCTGATGCCTCTCGAATCGGCACATCGTTCTTTTAGGTCTTCTCACAGGGAACGTGACTGGGAACAAGAATACTACCAATAGGGCAATAATCTCAATCGTTATCTACGCCATAGCATATACCTGTCAACATACTGTTTCTATAGCAGTCTATCCTTATACTTTCTATAAAGGCCTCTGAACTGATCATATGAGAGTCCCAGCATTCGTGCAGCCTGCTTCTGATGCTGATTAGATTGTAAAAGTGCCTTCCTGAGGAATGATACCTCAAGTGATTCCCTTGCCTCCTGAAATCGATCAAGCTCATACAGAGAAAACAGATCAGACGAACCTGCAGCTTCTTGAGGACCTGCCGCATAGGGATCCTTAAAAGGATCTATGATCAGCTCATCAATAGGCGCCCCGGCAGAACGATACACAGCTCGTTCTACAGTATTCTTTAATTCTCTTATATTTCCAGGCCATCGGTAGGTACGCATCTGTTCTATCACTTGATCAGAGAACTGCGGAATATCGTTTATAGTACACTCAAAAGCCATCTTTGCCGCAAAGTAGTTTGCCAACAGGATAATATCATCACCTCTCTCACGCAGGGGAGGAAGGAACAACACCTCAAACGACAGACGATCCAGCAGATCCCGTTTGAATCTGCCGGTCTTGCAGAGAAGTGGAAGATCAGCACTGGTCGCACCAAGGATTCTGACATCCACCTCTATCGTACGTGAAGATCCTACACGCTCAAAAGAACCATATTCCACTACTCTAAGAATCTTCTCCTGAACCTCTAATGGGACCAACCCAAGCTCATCAAGAAAGAGCGTCCCCTCATTAGCCTCTTCAAATCGGCCTTTTCTCGTCTTCGCTGCCCCAGTATAGGCTCCTGCCTCATGCCCGAAAAGTTCAGTCTCGATAAGACTCGGCGGCAGAGCAGCACAGTTGATTGTAATAAAAGGTTTCTGCCATCTTTGAGAAAGATAGTGCAGCCTCGATGCCGCCAATTCCTTTCCACTTCCCCGCTCCCCTATGACCAGGACAGGACGATTAACCTTAGCAGCACGACTGATATCCTGCTGGAAATTGATAAAAGCCTCAGATTCTCCCAATGCATTCTCACGTTTTACTTCTTGAACTTGTATCATGGTGTATGATACCACTATTTGGTATATATTGCCACAGGAACCCCGTGATATAAAGACGACCATGTCTTAATGGACATCGAGACATGAGAATAATTGGCATGATTGTTGCTCTATAACTTGTGTAGGATAGAAAAGTATACTACCATTCAGGAGGAATAGATATGGGAGTCTTTACAAGATTCAAAGACATTGTAAATGCAAATATTAACTCAATGCTTGACAAGGCTGAGAATCCGGAACGCATGATTAGGCTTATGACACAGGAGATGGAAGATACGCTCATCGATCTTAAGTCATCTTGTGCCGCCAAGATGGCAGGTAAAGCAAAAGCAGAGAGAGAACTTAAGGAAATCGAACTGCGAGTGACAAGATGGCAAAGTCGTGCAGAATTGGCCATGAGTAAACAGCGTGAAGCTCTGGCACGTGAAGCCCTGATTGAAAAGAAAAAGGCTAATCAGAAATCGTCTGTGTTAAAAGAGGATATAGCACAATATAGACAAATAATCGATGACTGCAAAGATAATATCTTACAGTTAGAAGAGAAACTGCAAAGTGTCCGGCAGAAACACAAAACACTCATTCAGCGAGGCATACATGCACAAGAACAGAAAATGGCACAGGAGAGCATCAATCAGGCAAACGGTGTAGAGGCCTTCAGACGTTTCTCCGAACTGGAAAGAAGAATCGAGCGCATGGAAGCTGAGGCATCAATGACTGGTTTTAACACAAAAAGCCCCATGGAGGACGAGTTCTCCAAACTTGAGACCTCTGATGATATAGAGGCTGAATTGAATCACCTCAAAGAAATCATACGTGAAAAGAAATAGGAATAAGATATGGAGAATACTGCATTGATCGTTTTTATTGTAATCGGGTTGCCGATCATCTGTTTTACTGTTATATATCTCACGAGAATCATCATAAAACAGGGGAATCAGAACAAGAAAAGACATCAGGAGGATGATATAGAAGTCATTGAGAAGATCTATCATGGATTGAAAGATCTTGATGACAGAGTAGAGAATCTTGAAACGATCCTTTTCAAACAGCATAGAGAATAGAGGTATTGAATATGGCATATAGATATAAGCATAGATTCAGAAAAATGTTTTATCGTTCCAGACATGGAGAGATTCTGGGGGTCTGCCAGGGACTTGCAGACTGGCGGGAACTTCCTGTAGGCCCAGTTAGATTACTTTTGATTGTCATTGCAGTATCAACAGGGATCTTTCCCGTGCTGATCTTGTATATCATAGCTGGAATCCTATTGCCGCTGGAACCGTCTCATAGAGACTTCAGCGATATGGAGCACGACGAAGATATCAAGGATCACTATCATAGAAATCAACATCATACCGTTAATGATATCAAAGATAAGTTCGACGACCTGAAAGAACGTGTCTCCAAGATGGAAGACGATGTATTTGACAGAGAAAAGGATTGGGATCAAAAGTTCGACTCATCAGAATAACAGCATTTGTGTTTTATAGTATGATAGATCATAGACAAACCCCCCCGTTTTCCGTTATTTTATCCATACAGGTATAAACAGAACAAATCACGTCCGAAACATTGGAGAGGATTATCCATACATGCAGTTAACCAAACGATTACGGTTATTCTTATTTCTCTCATTGGGCATTGGGGCTGCCGCTCCAGTGCTGCTGCAATTGAGAAATCCTCGTTTTTTCTCCAGTTTTCAGAAACTATCTTTTTGGAATCTCGTGATACCGTTCATTGCCTACTTTATCGTATATGCAATAGATGCCCTGCGGCTTAAGATCATCTTAAAACCATTTGACATTCATTTACCACTAACAACACGACTTGAGAATGGGATTCTCGGAAGTTTCTATTCAAATATCACTCCTATGGCGGCAGGAGGTCAGCCTTTCCAGATTTATCATTTAAGTAAAGCCGGTGTTCCCCATTCTATAGCCGGAGCGGTGATTTTGGTACGTTATACTGAATTTCTATTAACTTCTATAATGATGACTTTCATTGGCGCGATGATTTATGCTCATAAGATCCTTCGACTGAGTGATAATATCCTGGGAGGAGACCGTATCTTATTTATAGGATTAGGGCTATATCTTCTACTAACGCTATTACTGCTGGCAATTTTTCTAGCACCACAGAAAATGGAGGCTCTGCTCCTTAAATTCCCAAAATTCCCAAAGACCCCAAAAATCTCTAAGAAAATAAAATCTACTATTCATGACTTTTGTGAAGCTATCATATTCTTACGAAAAAAAGCCAGCTGGCAGCTTACTGCTGATTTTCTTTTGGGCCTGATGGATTTAGTTTTACAAGCGTTCTCATTGTGGTTCGTTTTGAGAATCATTTCTTCAGATATCGAGAATTTCCCAACTACGCTTATCAGTTTTGTATTACTCAACTCCATAGCATACTTCGTCCCGACCCCGGGAGGCAGTGGCGGGGTAGAAGGGCTGTATACACTCTTTTTCTCAACTTTCTCAACTTTCTCAGCTGTTGATGTGGGTGCTGTTGTTGTTGTCTGGCGTATGGGATCGTATTACCTGCACATTGGTTTTCAAATACTTATTCTCATCTTTGGGAAAAGTTCTAAAAACATATAAACAATCTCATCTTAACAGAGTCTTTCTTGGATATCGTATCTGCTTATCTCATGTACTCTATATGAAATACTATGTTAGTCCATTGAAAAAACAACGTTTGCACCAGGGAAGGAATCCAAAGAAAGATCTCTTCAGATGTCGGTCGGGTAATAATGCTATCACAAACTGTCGTATAACCTATACAAGAGTACCAGGGGAACACTATCTCTTCTCCATCCTCACCAAGAGATATCATCGAATCAAGAACCAAATAATCATATTGTAGGAACCAACATAACGTGATAG
>CAYYPJ010000210.1:0-4451 GCA_964473495.1 uncultured Spirochaetales bacterium | reverse complement strand
TATATTCCTGAAATAGTGCAGACAGTGAGGGATACAGGGAATGTGTCGTCCCCTGTGAGAGTAAGGGTTACCTGTTAAGGTGGAAACTTACATATCAAATCTCTCACGAAGCCATCATTGATTGTCTCGGTGGTGGTTCACACTATAGTATTTCTAAGAGTTGAATCATGGTAGTATGAGCAGGAGGCGGTTATTCAAATGAATACATTACAGGTACTTGATGAAGATCGTTTACATATACTGTTTAGTGATAATCTTGATATGGTAAAAGAGATTTATTCGATCGCTTTGAATGATTTCCCAAATACTGCAGATAAACTGCACAATGCTATAGATGCAGGTTTGGATGAACAGATTGCACAATATGCACACACCTTAAAAGGAAGTATTGTTAATGTGGGAGGGGAGCGAGCAAGTAAAATTGCCGATGAGATCAATGCAGCCGCAAAGAATCATGATATTACGAGGTGCACAGAGCTCTTCCCTACGTTCATGAGTGAACTCGATGCTTTCTTTGAAGCATTCAGGGTTTATGCAAAACTGGAGAACTGATGAGAATTCTGATAGCTGATGATGATCATTCTGTGCGTTTTATCTTAAAAGTTCAGCTGCAATCCTGGGGATATGATGTCATAATCTGCGAGAACGGTATAGAAGCATTAGAACACCTGAAGTCAGAAGACCCTCCACGTATTGCCATTCTTGACTGGATGATGGACGGCTATACCGGTATTGAGATCTGCTCAATGCTGAATGACACTCTGCCGCTGATCTATATCATCCTGCTTACAGCAAAGGCCACAGAAGAGGATCTTGTAGAAGCGATCAATAGCGGTGCCCACTGTTTTCAGACAAAACCAGTATCACCCGGGGTACTTCGCAGTCATATCGAAGTGGGAAAGCGTCTTATTGAAGCAGAAGACAAATTATTGACTCAAGAGCGTGAGATTCGTCTGCAATGCTATGGAGCTCTTGCAGACCTTGCAGAAACCCGTCATCACAATACCGGAACCCATATGAAGAGAATAAGCTTATATTCAAAGCTTTTAGCTCAGAAACTGGGAATGTCCGAGAAGCAGTATGAGGATATAGCTCTTTCAAGCCGTTTCCATGATGTTGGGAAAGTAGGTATCGCTGATATTATTCTGTTTAGTGATTCGGCATACACAGCTTATGAACGTGATATCATGAAAACCCATACGACCATAGGGTTTGAGATTCTCTCAGAAGTCCCGACGCTCCAGACTGCTGCCAGGATTGCACATTACCACCATGAGAAGTGGGATGGATCCGGTTATCCCGATGGACTTATAGGAGAAGAAATCCCCATTGAAGCCAGAATCGTATCAATCGTGGATGTTTATGATGCACTAAGATCTAAACGAGAATATAAGAAGGCTTGGAACCATATGAAAGCCATTACCTACATCCAAGAACATTCCGGTACAGAATTCGATCCCAAAATGACAGAGGTCTTTTTACAATACCATCAGGAATTCAATAAGATCTTTCTTGCAAACTGTGATGATCAATAGTATTACGCCGTTCCTTCCACTCCTGGAAATATGATTCATAGAAACTTTCTGCATGTTGAATGGGGGTATAGACCCTCTCTATATGTACCATAGCATCTGCAGCAGTCATAACATCAGGATAGAGTCCCAGTCCGCAAAAACTTACCATAGCACACCCCAGCAACTCTGCATCGATGATACGAGGTACACCAATAGGGATCCTGAGGATCTGTGCTTTCATATAGTTCCAATGAAAGGATCTAGCCTGGCCTCCGCAATGCCGGATCATATCTATCTTACATCCAGCATCTACCATTTGCTCAAGCATCATACGAACAGAAAACCCCAATCCCTCTGCAACGGCTCGTCCTCTTCTTTCGGGAATATCCGAACAAACGCCGCCATCAGTGAACACACCCCCCGTAAAGTCGTCATGCAGTGTCTCATGGGTATCAGCAACAGGATAAAAATAGTAATCATGATGAGTAGTACTCTTCATAATACTCCGTGTAATCTCTTTATAGGAGAGAGTCCCCATACCGGCATGCATACGATACCATTCAAATACCTCGCCTGAAGCAGGTAACAACCCTGCCAGTGTCCACGTCTTGTCAATCGGTCCGGGAAGGGTACGAAGCCCCTGATGATGTATTTCACTCTTCAGCAGATGATCTATACCTTCTGATGTACCGGCTCTGTCGCAAGTCATCCCCGGGCGGACGACTCCGCAGCCGATCATCGCCGCATGGAAGTCTATAAGACCGGCAAAGACCGGGATCCCTGCCGACAACATAAAATGATCCGCAGCAGCAGCATGCACATATCCCACACGCTCTCCGAAAGAGATGAACGGGGGTATCTTATCCAAAGCAATACCACAGGACTTAAGTTGCTCAGGATCCCAAATATAGGGAGTGAATCGTTTATGCGGTAAGAAGGATACCACCTCTCCTGTCAAGAGAGCAGAAACATACTCCGGACATCCGACAAACCAGGAAGTTCTTCCATGAAGTGAAGGGTCATGCTCCAAGGCATGCATCAACCGAGGAAGATAGAGTGATTTACCCTCTCCCAAGTCTTTCGTCGGGGTTGTGATCCAAGATATCGTTGACGAGACTGGATTGAGATCACGATCGATAGGAACCAAAGTTGGACCATTCCCTGTCACACAGATTGCCTCGATCTTCTCTATACCCGCTAATTGGGATAGTACACTTCTCAGAGCAGAGCTCCAGGAGCATGCAGGGTCGTTATCCTGATAAAAAGATTCAAGGGGAACACGCCCATAGGAGTAAAGTGTCCCCTCATTATCGATTATAGCAGCCTTGATCGATGACGTTCCCACGTCAATCGATAGGACATACCTATTTTTCATTGATTATTTTGTTAATGAACCGGCGATTATCCAAGAGTGGACTCAACGTCCTGCCGTGATGCAGCCGTGAAATGATTCTGGCAAACAGATCTGTTACATCAGTATAAATGAACCAGGGCTTCTGAGCTAATCGGTCATCATGATAGACGGCATTTGTCCCAATAATCCGGAAGAATTCCCCATTCTCATAGGCTTTATTGAAAATCTCAATAGCATCTCCATTGAAAAAAGGCAGGCTTATAGTACAGATGATCTTTTCAGCACCTAATGCCTTTAACTCTTTCATGGCAGTCAAGAGCGTACCTCCGGTACCAATCATATCATCAGCCATCAAGACTGTCTTACCTGCTACATCTCCAAGAAGTCTAATTGTTTTAATATTTGTATGCTTAGCATTAGTACTGACCTTCGAATAGTCACGTTCCTTATAAAGGATAGCCAGCGGTTTATGCAGAGCTTCTGCATAGAACTTATTACGAGGAATTGCGCCGATATCGGGACTTACCACAACAATATTCGGATCATCAAAGTCCACCAAATGCTTCAACTGCAAGATCATCTGATAACTTGCATGCAGGTTCTCAAGTTTAAGATCGTTAAAACTATTCTCTATCTCACGAGAGTGAATATCAAGGGTGATGATACGATCGACACCCATAAACTCACATGTCCGTCCGAACCAGCTTGCATTCAATCCTTCTCTACCACTCTTCTTATGCTGTCGAGAATAGGGATAAGTCGGCAGTACCAGATGGACACTCTCTGCTCCTGCAACTTTCACTGCGTTAATCGTAGTAAAGAGGAACATAAGATAGTCATTCACTGTGAGTATCATAGGTTTCTCAACCCCGAAGACCGACACAGGATATTGATTTGCAACATCGAAAATAATAAATATCCTCAAGCCGCGTACTGATTGTAATATCTCAGCTTTGACTTCACCATTGGCAAACTGAGTAAATTTCACCGGAATCTCGAAGTTAGGAGCATGATAGGTCTTTGATGGTTTATAATGCGGGATCTTCTTATTGTTGACATCCTCAATCAACGTTACGAACTTCAGGATCTCGTCTTCCGTCATATCATGTCTCTTCGCAAGTGCTGAAGAAAGCTTTTTATATCGTTTTGTATATAACTGTCGAAGGTGCTTCAAAATCTTTGTAGTAAAGGGTTCTGCCCCTGGTCCGGCAATAACCCCTAATTTATTTGGTTTAACAATACTCATGGTCAGAGAATACCACAGCTTTAAATTTAAGGTCAACGTCTCTGTATATGAGTAGCGTATTTTTTATTTCTACCCAACAAAGAATATTTCAGAGAACAGCGTATTTATACCAGACAGTATTGACACAGGTTCTGCTCCAGGAGTATCTTTAGGATGTTACAGGTATTTATGAATGTTGTAACAACGTGCTTCAAGGGAGGGACTTATGTCCCAACCGGCGGTTATAGTCCGCAATCTATTGGGAAACCAGTAGTTGACACGGTGAAATTCCGAGACCGACAGTGAAAGTCTGGATGGGAGAAGAACGTCATATCCTGAACTTGCATATGCAAAAAAA
>CAYYPJ010000209.1:0-4481 GCA_964473495.1 uncultured Spirochaetales bacterium | reverse complement strand
GAAATCCATCCGCACATAAAATATCTAAAAACACACAACTTTTATGATTGAGCCATTTTAAAAGTCAAAAAAAAGTTGACAAGTAGTCTTCCTGTTGTATAATGTATACATAGTACATTATATAACAGGAAGACTATGAAAAAAATAGCTCTATTATATGGAACAGGTCAGATTCCGATACACGTGCCAGAAAAGAATCTAAAAGCAATACTAACAGTACCAAAGAACAAGGGGTCATCAGGTAAATCAGAATCTCAGATTGTGCAAGAAGCACTTTCAGCACCCATCGGCTCCGAACCAATCCGTGTTCTGGCAGAGGGAAAACAGCGAATTGTAGTCATTACGAGCGATCATACTCGAGCGGTACCTAGCAGTATAACCCTGCCGCTTATCCTCAAAGAGATCAGAAAAGGCAATCCTAATGCTGATATAACCATCCTCATCGCTACCGGTCTTCATCGTGGGATGACCGTTCAGGAGATGAGAGAGAAGTTTGGTGAGAACATCTGTGAGAATGAGAGTATCATCAACCATGACGCCTTCGATCCAGGATCACTGGTCAATCTCGGTACCCTTCCCTCTGGAAGCAAGTGTGAGATAAATAGACTTGCAATCGATTGCGACCTTCTCATTGCAGAGGGTCTTATTGAACCTCATTTTTTCGCCGGATTCTCAGGTGGTAGAAAAAGCGTATTGCCCGGAATTGCTTCCCAAGCCTGCGTAAATATCAATCATAGTGCAAACGCAATCAAACATCCGCTCTCGATTACCGGGGTACTTGATGGAAATGTGATCCATGAGGATATGATCAAGGCAGCAAGACTTGCAAAGCTCGCCTGTATCCTGAACGTCCTACTTGATGAGGACAAGAAGATTCTCGAAGCCTACTGCGGAGACGTAGATCAAGCCCATAGAAAGGGGACAGAAAGTCTGCTCAAACGCTGTGGGGTAAAAAGAGAGAAAGCAGACATAGTCATAACCACCAATGGTGGTTATCCACTAGATCAGAACCTCTATCAATGCCCCAAAGGTCTCGATACAGCACTATCCTGTGCCAATGACGATGCGGTAATCATCCTGGCAGCTTCTTGTATCGATGGGCTCGGTGGAGAGAATTTTGGACAGATTATGATCTCAGCACCACCAAAAGAGATGCTTGCATCTATTCTCTCAAGAGAACCGGAGAAGACCATATCGGAACAGTGGTGTGCACAGAGATTCTCCGATGCACTACTGAAATACCGGATTATCCTCGTAACAGACGGGCTAAAAAGATCCATTGTCGAACAAATGAATTTCATGTATGCCGAGACTGCAGATGAGGCGGTAAAGCTGGCTCTCGCTCTTAAGGGCGATGATGCCTCCATTACGGTTATCCCTGACGGTGTCGGAGTAATTATAAGGAGATAACATCATCATGAACGAGAAGATACGCGCTATCAAGAATCAGGACATTGACAATGTGGCAACCCTGTTTGGGACCGCATTGGCAGGTACTACCGTAACAATCATGGATAAGTCTGGGAAAACCTCCCAGGTGACAGTTCTTTCAGATATTCCATATGGTCATAAGATTGCCCTTGTAGAGATCAAACCAGGTGAACAGATTACCAAATATGGTGAAGAAATTGGTGTTGCAACCAAGCATATCGCAATAGGTGAACATGTTCATATCCAGAATATTGACAGTATCAGAGGAAGAGGAGACTGGAACAAAAAGGAAGGAGCAGCAGAATGAGCACTTATAGAGGATATAAACGAATAGACGGTAAAGTTGGTTCAAGAAATCATGTAGCTATTATTCCGTCGGTAGTCTGTG
Organism: uncultured Spirochaetales bacterium; assembly: GCA_964473495.1. Classification (GTDB taxonomy): domain Bacteria; phylum Spirochaetota; class Spirochaetia; order CAKZLE01; family CAKZLE01; genus JAIPFY01. Next base: position 2,662 of record CAYYPJ010000209.1, on the reverse strand, counting down.
CTGCTGAGGTAGTTGAGGCAATTGTCGCAAACACGGTCATGACTCAGGGAATCATCCACCATCAGGGTTGCTGCCAGACACCTCCGGACCTAGAGAGAATCACTGACTGCTTGATAAAAGTCGGAGAGAACCCGAATGTTGGAGCATCTCTGATTGTCAGCCTCGGTTGTGAAGGTGTTGATACGAATAGACTCGAAGAGGCTCTGAGAGCAACAGGAAAACCTGTTGAGAGGATCAACATCCAGGAACTCGGGGGTACAAGCGCTTCAATCAAAGCAGGAATAGATAAAGCTCAAAAACTTGTTCTTCAAATCTCAGGTGCACAGAGAGAAGAGGTCGATATGTCAAATTTCGTCATGGGAATCAAATGCGGAGCATCTGATACCTCTTCAGGCGTTGCATCAAACCCAGTTATCGGATATGTGGCAGATAAAGTCGTAGACCTCGGAGGAACCGTCATCTTCGGAGAGACAACTGAGTTCATCGGGGCTGAACACATCTTGCAACGAAGAGCCAAAAATGAGTTCGTAGCTTCAGAGATTGGTAGGATTGTCAATGAGATGGAAGCACGGGCAAAAGCAATTGGTGTTGATATGAGAAAAGGTCAACCGACTCCTGGAAACATTGAGGGGGGGTTGAGTACTATCGAAGAAAAATCTCTCGGTGCCATCGTCAAATCAGGGACAAGAACCATCGAAGGGGTTATCGAATATACCGAAGCACCAAAGGGAAAAGGACTGTGGATCAAAGACTCACCGGGACGAGAGATCGAACTGTTATCAGGTATGGCCGTCGCAGGAGCACAGGTCATCCTCTTCTCCACAGGGCGAGGTGCTCCACAAGGCTTCCCCGTAGTACCCGTGATAAAGATCTGCGGTAATCCAATCACCTATGACCGAATGAGCAATGATATGGATATAAACGCAGGTAAAGTAGTTACTGGTGAGAAATCTATCGAGGAGGTAGGCGAAGCGGTGTTCGAGCTGATGCTTCAAGTAGCTTCAGGACAAACAAGCAAGGGTGAGGCAATCAAGTATACGAAGTCTATGGATTTCTACTGTCTCGGACCGGTAATCTAATTTAGGTATATATGGGATACTTCTATCTAAAGATAGGAGTATCCCGTACAACTATACAAAAGGAGTGTATTCAAGATGGGTGATATTGATGTTATTAGAGTAGTCATCGGAATGGTAATTGCAATCGTATTCATTCTCTATCTCGTAACAAGGACAAAGGTTCATGTCTTTCCAGCTATGATTATCGGGGCCTTGGTGGCAGGACTTATTTCAGGCCTTCCCTCAGCAGATGTGCTGAATGCCATTAAAAGCGGATTCGGGGGAACTCTTAGTTCCATCGGTATCATTATTGGTTTCGGAGTCATGATGGGAGCTATTTTCGAGGTAAGTGGTGCTGCAAAACGCATGGCTCTTTCGTTTATAAAACTGCTAGGAAAGGATAAAGAAGATGTTGCAATGATGATTACAGGATTTATCGTATCTATTCCTGTATTTTGTGACTCAGCATTTGTTATCCTTTCTCCTCTTACTAAATCATTATCAAGGAATACTGGTAAATCATTGACCACTCTCAGCTGTGCACTTGGTACCGCACTTCTGGTAACACACTCATTGATTCCGCCAACACCAGGTCCTCTTGCAATCACCAACTTCTTTGGACTCGATATTGGTATATTCATGATCTATGGTTTCATCGCCGCTGTTCCAATAAGCATTGCAGGTCTTTTCTATGCAAAATGGATTGGGAAAAGACTCTTCAAGCTACCTAGCCTTGAAGATTCATCAGTACTTATCGATAGACCTTATACAAAAGAAGAACTTGCATCATCAGAACAGATCAGTGAAGCAGATCTTCCTGGAACATTCATCTCTTTTGCACCAATCGCAATCCCAATCTTTCTAATCCTTGCTAATACCGTCGGTGGCATGCTTGGAGCTACCGGAGATTTGAAATCTTTCCTTGGTCTTGTTGGAAATCCTATTGTTGCTGTTGGGGTCGGTGTTCTCATCGCAATCTATGGGCTTGCTGGAAAAATGGATCGAAAAGAAGTCGTTGGAGTCCTCGATAATTCAATCAAAAATGCAGGTATTATCATATTCGTAACTGGAGCTGGTGGAGCACTTGGGGCAGTATTGAAAGCTACCGGCGCTGGAAATGCAATCGCACAGGCACTTGTCAATGCGAACATTCCAGGAATCTTGCTTCCCTATCTCATAGCCTTCCTACTTCGTATCGTAACTGGTTCAGCTACTGTAGGCATGCTTACAGCAGGTTCTATCTCAGCTCCTATTATTCTTGCTATGCCTGGAGTCAACCCCTACATGGGCGGTCTTGCATGTTGTATCGGTTCAATCGGTATCACAAACCTGCATGACAGTTATTTCTGGGTTGTCAACAAAACTACCGGATTTACTGATACGAAAGAGATGTTATGGCACTGGTTTGGTGCAGTTCTCTCTCTGTCAGCAGCCGGAGCCGTTGTACTATTCACCATGAATGCAATTGTATAATCCCCTCTCCTTCTCCATACTAATTGCATTTCGATAATAGCTGCCGAACCTTACCCCTCAAGGTTCGGCCTTTTGTTGTGTGCTCGGTATGAGCATTCTCTAAAGTGTGAAAGTCCCTAGTACGGGTGGTA
>CAYYPJ010000208.1:0-4545 GCA_964473495.1 uncultured Spirochaetales bacterium | reverse complement strand
CTCTAATGTGTATTGATATTGATTCCCGTTTTTCAGAAATTCCAATTGAAATACGGTAGATGCTGTATTATCATGCAATTTATTTGGTGCATAAAATGATGGATTGTATTTATTTTTAACAATTCTATTCAGCGTTGAGAATGCCCTGATGATATTAGATTTCCCTGATGCATTTGCTCCATAAAACGCTAAGCATGGTACTGTACGGATCTTTTCCTTTTCAATAAAAGGAAGAATTTCCATCTGCTTGTATCCATTGGGAGCTTTCTTTTCTGCATATGCCATATCAACAGTCAAATCAAGAATCGATCTGCTGTTTAAGACATGGAAAGATAGCAGCATGATTTATCCTCCTAGAAAGAGTCTTATCTGATTATTCTATTAAATTCTCCAAAAGTCAAGATAAACAATAAAACTGTTTATCCTATTCTTGATTAATGAAATGTCTTTAATTATTTGAGATGCAGAATGAGAAAGTATTTATTACTGCTAACATACGACAAGTCTATGCTAGTGTATAACCATGTTCGTGATTTCGTTTAGTTTTATCATGAGAAGTACCCCTGTTCAGGCAGTTTCTTGCAATAGTCAGCTATCGCTGAATCCTGCAGATCTTATCCTTCCGTAGGATTCTCTTGTAGCTGGTCATTAGAGACCTCCTTGATTGGATTTGTATCTCATGCGTATTCCAAGGATGTCAGATTTGGTGGATTCCCTACATATGGCGGTGGCTTAAACAAGTCCATTACCGGCTCAACTCACAGCGATTAAGTGGCTCTGGTAGTACGCTGTAATCATGTATTGTCGATGATCTCAAGTGGGATGGCTGTGAATATATCAAAGAACAAGTGAGGAGTATAGCAATCGCAACAGTTCAACAGTTATAGCTTTTTATGTATGGTTTTTTATTTCTCTAAAGATTTTTGAGGAACAAGGATATCGTTTTTAGAAGTTACTTATCTGATGATTGGTAATATTGCATTTTTGATCTGTTCAAGATTATTACCCAATAGTATCCTTGGATCCTTTGGGTATAAAGTACTTCCAAGTGTAGTAACTCTGTTATTATTCAAGGATTGTTTAAAAAAGAATAGGGTACCAACTAAAGTGAACGAGGGAGAGTCGGAATGTTCGAAGATCGTAATCGTAATTTTGGATACCATCTAAATCTCCAATGAAGATTATACCTTATTTCTGTTTATCATTTGTTTCTACTAGATTTAGTTCTTCTAAAAACAGCTTAACACTTTTCTCCTTCTCTACATCTATCAGTCCCCTATCAGTGATCTTTAGCTTTGGGCTTACAGGTAGGGTAATGGTGCAGAGAGACATGATAGGGTTCTTGTGATCTATTCCTAGTTCTCTTAGGTTCTTCTGTATCTCTATTGCTTTACTTGCCAATGGTTCCATTGGTTCTTCTGATAATATTCCACCTATCGGCAGCTGCAGTTCTGCAGTGACTATTCCCGTATCAACTACACACATGCCACCTTGTATCTCAATGACTCTCTGTAGTGCTATCTTCATGTCTTGGGGGTTATCTCCTATGATTAACAGGTTATGGTGATCATGTGCATAGCTGGAGCAGAATGCTCCATGATGTATGGTGGTCCCATCCATCAGTCCCTGGGAATATTCTCCTTTCCCAGTGTATCTTTCTATCACCACTACCAGATTTAAGTTTTTCTGGTTCTCCCATAGGAGGTGATTGTTCTTTTGTCGGAGTTCTCTTGTTACTGCTTCTGTATAGGTGTTCTTCCTGTTCTTTCTGATGATCAGCGTCAAAATAGTTCCTGTTTTCTGTGTTGTCTCTATGCTGAAGAGCTTGTTGGTATCCAGTAGATCCTCTGGAAGAATAAGACTCTCTGTATATGCTCTATTGAATTCTTTGTTCTCTAAGTTCTGTTTGGCTATCCTTTCTTGTGACACGCCTCTCTTGTAGACTGCTTTAATCGAGAATGTATCGGATGTGTCTTTCAAGAGTATGAAGTCTGCTATTCTTCCTGGTGCTATGACACCCCTGTCATGGAAGTTCATCCGTGCAGCAGGGGCATAGCTGGTGGCTATGATCACCTGTTCCAGCGATAGTCCTTGTTTTAGCGCTTGTCTTACCACATGATCCAGATGACCTTTTGTGGTTAGAATGTCAGGGGGGACATCGTCTGTGACTAGACTGTAGAGGCCATCCACATCATGTTCCACTATATAACCTATAATGTCTTTTGTTATTGACTTCTCTTGGAGTTCTACGAACATCCCGTTAGAGAATCTCTGATGCATCCCCTCTACATCCTGCAGGCAATGATCAGAGCCGATCCCTGCATAGAGAAGTTTGGAGAGGTCCAGGTCGGTGACAGAAGGGCAGTGTCCCTCAACTGCCGCCAGGGGATAGTTCTTCTGCATGTGGGTGATGAGCTCTAGGGTCTTTAGTCTTTTTGCAGTATTGGCAGTAGTCGTCTCCTCAAAGCTATTGATGACCGCACTATAGTTCATCACCTCTCCGAGGCAGATGACATCCGGATGGTTACGCATAAGAATCTCTAACTCATCGGTATCTATGGTACCGCCGGTTGTTTCGAGTTCTTTGTTCGTAGATGGTACCGAACTGGGAACTCCATAGAAGATATCTATCACAGCTCCTTCAGATACCCTGATCATCTCTTCTACTCCCGATAACCCGAAGACGTTTGCGATCTCATGCGGTTCTGATACTACCGTCGTTACTCCGTGGGGTAGGACTGCTTTTGCAAAGGTAGTAGGGACACAGAGAGAACTCTCTATGTGAAGATGTATGTCAATCATACCGGGGATCAATGGTCTGTTCTCACAATCTATTACTTCTATACCGGTGATGCCTGCTTCTCTGGCATCACCGGTATAGAGGATCTTCCCATTGAGGACAGCTACCTCTATGGTATTCCACTGTTTCAGAAAGACGTTGTAGACTCGTGCGTTCGTAAAGAGCATATCTGCCTGCATGTGTGTTTCTCCTTATACGAGCGAACGTACTGAGTCTCGCTCTATGAGCGAACCTGTCATAAAGATCTTCTGCTTCACGTTGTTTCCCGATAATGCATCAAGCAGTAGGTTCGCGGCACTTGAACCTACCTGCTGCATATGAAGGTCTATGGTTGTAAGGGCAGGTGACGACAGCTTTGCATGAACCGAGTTATTCCTTCCGATGATTGATATATCATCAGGGATGGTCTTTTGTATTGCTTCTACTGCTTTGATCGAACTTGCTGCCATAATATCAGACATGCAGCAGATAGCGGTGGTATCAGGGTACTGCTTGAGAGCTTCCCTGACTACCGTATACGCCTTCTCATCGGAGTATTCACCGTGCAGTACCCGACCTGCCTCATATGGTACTTCATACTCTTTCAGCAGCTTTTTATAGTTGTTTTGAAGATGACGGGTATGTTCTCCGCCATGTCTTCCCAATACCAGCAGCAGATTTCTATGACCTTTATCAAGGAGGTATTGTGCACCTTTCGGTTTATCCAGATCATCAAGAAGGACTTGATTGACATCATCATCATCTATCTTCGGGATGTTCAGTGTCACAAAAGGTCTTTCAGTCTTTTCTACCTCTTTTATGTTCTTCTGTATCTGCCCCAAGGTGCAGAATCCGGTACTGAATAGTATATACCCGTCACAACCGGTACTCTTCTCCAGCTGCTCTTTGACGATTTCTATTGATGATTGTGCAGACGAAGGAAAGAAGAGCATCCCATACCCTAGGAATGAGAGCCTAGTCTGTACTCCTGCTAGGAGGGCATTGGTATAATCATTCTGAAATAAGGGTAAAATGGTCGGGATGATGATCCCGATCATCTTTGACTCGTGGGTAGACAGGCAGCTTGCAAAGATATTCTTATGGTAGTTAAGATCTTTTACTGCCTTGTCTATCAGGGTCTTTGTTTTAGCGCTTACTCTGTTGGTCTTCTTATCATTCAGGTATATCGACACTGATGCCGGTGATATGCCAACTTGTCTTGCTATCTCTTTAATACTGCTCATACACACCTATATGCTATTGTTATATTAAACGTTTAATGTATTTATCTCACATTTACTGGCAATTGTCAAGTTATGAACTTTCCTATACGTGCATACAAGCTTTAATATACTGTTCTATACATGTTTGTCCTTGACAACGGTGAATATTTATGCAATAAATATGTTAAACGGTTAACAGGAAAACTATGTTTTCTAGATGGAGGAAAAAATGAAAAAGAGTGTTGTTGTATTGATCGCATTATTGTTGGCAGTGACACCGATTTTTGCCCAGGGGGCAAGTGAGCAGGCAGCACCGGCAGTTGATGATATGCCGTATAAGGGACAGACCCTTACTGTATCCATGTGGGGATACAATATGGATCTGCTGGAAAAGAATATTATTAAGCCATTTGAGGAGAAATACGGTGTGAAGGTTGTTACTGAGACAGGGAACAACTCTGACCGATTCACAAAGATGGTAGCACGAAAGGACAACCCGCTGGTTGATGTTGCTCTTTTTGCAGGTTCATGGGCCTACAAGGC
>CAYYPJ010000207.1:0-4559 GCA_964473495.1 uncultured Spirochaetales bacterium | reverse complement strand
TCTTAGAGGAAACAAAGTTATTCTACGGGCTGAAGAAGAGTTTATTCACAACACGAGTATTCCTTCCCCTTCAACACTTCTTGACAACCTTACCGAACTGCATCATGGGTATAGAGTCACCCTGAATCTGACAGGCCTGTCACCGGAAGATGTCTTTGAGATCATATATTTATGTCAGGGTAAGATAACTCACCTTGAAATCTTTAACCAAAAGGACTTTGCAAAGGGACTTGATAAAAACATCCCGGAAATTCGCAATTTTCAGCATGCGCTGAATAATGGAAACACGATAAAAATAAAACGTATAATCTTTTCCATGATAGAAAAGATGGAAAAAGATGAAACAACGGATCATACAGAACGAATTCAGTGTTTTAAGGGATATCTACTCCATGTTCAAGATCTTCTTACCTGGTACAGATCCAGATTACTGAAAGATCAGTGGGGAAGTGATTCGACGGGAAGATCTACTCAGCTTTTCGGGATGGGGTTTGCTGTAGTGGACACCCTCCCGAAAAAAGCTCAAAAACAAATTAACAGTTGGGACCCCAGCTGGATCATGCCTTTTCATATCGATCTTACCCTGAAAAAGGATTATAGGACATCTGCTTTTCTGAAGGCGACAGACCGTTTCTTTACTTTCTTTACACATCACCGACTGGTTTCTCATTATACCGTGGAAACGAGAAGAGAATGGGTTCCCAAGGAATGGTCTCGAGATAAAGAAAACGAGAATAATGTAGTCACACTCGGAGGGAGGAGCAGCCTTATCGGTAATGGGTTCACCTTGGAAGAACCTCTCAATGAGAAAAGAAGTCTTTCTTACAGATGGAAATATACCAATACTTTTCTCAAGAACTTTCTGAAGATCTTTTTCGGTTTTGTTCCGGCTTTTCTGACATTTGCGCTGACCAAAGACTGGTGGGTCTTAGCGTATCTTGGAGCTCCCATATGGTTTGGTATCACAGGGCTGAGGAATATCCTCCAATCTGTTCTTGGCGGTGACAGCTTCAGAAGGTCACCACTGCTGCATTGGAAGTCCTATATAAACTGGAGTCGTGTTTCCGACTCTCTCCTGTTCACCGGTTTTTCCGTGCCCCTTCTTGATTTTCTGGTAAAGCATCTTATTCTAGATGTGTCTTTTGGAATCAATACAAGTTCAAATGTTTTAGCACTCTATACGTTTATGGCACTAACCAATGGAGTCTATATTTCCACCCACAATCTTTTCCGCGGTCTTCCTGCTGCAGCCGTACTGGGGAACTTTTTCCGGAGTATCCTCTCCATACCACTGGCACTGCTGTTCAATTGGGCGATCGAATCTCTCCTTTGCGTTCTCGGTGTTGTAGGAATCAATCTCATCCTTCAGAAGTGGGCAGCAGTCATCTCTAAAGCCGCCTCGGATACTATTGCAGGCTTGATAGAAGGTTATGCAGACAGAAGACGCAATATACATCTGAGGACACTTGATTATGAGAAGAAATTCAAACAGATCTACAGCAGTTATGCCAAGCTGGAGCTTCTCCTTCCTGATGAGGACGTTATGGCTCTGATGAAGGAACCCAAAGAAGTTATCAAAATGATCAAGACCCAGGATAGTGATCTGTTGAAGACCAGTATCTGTGATACTCTTGATTTCCTCTATTTCTGGATGTATCAGCCTCATGCACGAACGGTCTTCAAGAGAATCATCAAGAAAATGCCTCAAGATGAACGTATAATCTTTCTGAATTTCCAGTATCTGCTGAAAGACCGAAAAATGATTAGTCAGTTCTTTGTCAGCGGACTTGTGGGTGACAATTTTGAGAGAGCGCTGGCATTCTACTTGACCCGATCAGAAGACTATCTCAATGCAGTCGAGAAACTGATAAAGGAATAGTACGCACACGATAAAACTCTCTGCCGGTCCGAGAATCAAGGGGTATTCCCCGCGTGTACTTCCGCCCTTGCCCAGTATAGTCCCATCTGTTACTATTGCATCCATGGATATTGAAATCATCAAAGGACGCAGCCGGCTTTATCAGCAGATACGGGAATATTTTATTTCACATGAGTATCTTGAGGTAGAGACACCGACACTCTCAAAGACACTGATCCCGGAACCTACGATAGCTAACTTTGCCACACAATTCTCCAGTGAGTTTCATCAGAAACAGGAGTATTATTTGATACCGTCACCTGAGATCCACATGAAACGCCTACTCTCAGAGGGATCTGGAAATATCTTTCAAATCGCAAAGTGTTTCCGAAACAGTGAGCAGATAGGAGTACTTCATAATCCTGAGTTCTCCATGCTTGAGTGGTATACGACCGATGCAGATTATCTCGATTCAATCGGTACGACCGAAGACCTCTTCGGGAAACTCATGATATCGAATACACCCAATCATATTCGTCCACCGTTTAGACGTATGCGTGTCTCAGAAGCCTGTTGGGACTATGCACATATCGATCTGGAAAAACTCCAGTCCCTCTCTGCAATCAAAAAGGCAAGCCGCCGTCTGGGACTTATCCCTTCAAAGGGGCCCTGCCCATGGGAGGACGAGTTCAATCGCATCTTCCTTACTTTCGTAGAGCCGGAGCTGCCACAGGATAAACCTCTTGTCCTGTTGGATTATCCGCAGCAGATCAGCTGTCTGGCAAAAGCTAAAAGGGGGACACCCTATCGTGAACGATGGGAACTATACGGAGGGGGAATTGAACTTGCGAACTGTTACTCAGAGGAGACAGACCAGAATGAAGTGGCATCATACTTCCACCAAGAGTATGCACATCTTATTGACGAACGCTCCATGACAGGCGCAGTGATCCCGGATGTCGATGATACCTATGACTCGATCTTTCATTCGGAGTATCCTGAATGTTCAGGAGTGGCGATGGGACTAGACAGACTTCTCATGGCAATCCATGGTATCAAAACTATCCAGGGGGTGATTTTATTTCCATTCTCTGATAGAATTCTCAATCACACATAGAAATATGCATCATAATTCATCATTGGAACGTAAAGGGAACTGGTAACTTGCTGTTCATTCTGTACATCTGCACGACATCGTGTGTCAAAAGTGTACAGTTGGTTCTTTATGGATTGATACAGTACTATAAGAAATTAAGAGGTATGTAATGATTAAAGCGGGGCAAATAGAAAAAGGTATGGCACTTCTCCTCAGGGGACAGCCATTTATCGTTGTAGACAGAGAGTTTGTCAGTCCTGGAAAGGGCTCTGCATTTGTGAGACTGAAGATGAAGAGTCCTTCTACCGGACAAGTTCTGCGGGAGACCATAAAGACGCAGGAATCAGTGGAAGACATCATGGTAGAGGACAAAGATAGTCAGTACCTCTACAATGACGGCGAGATGTACTACTTTATGGATAATGAGACATTCGAACAGTTTGAGATCCCGGTGAAATCTTTTGAGGACTACCAGTACCTGATGAAAGACGGCGAGACCTATCGTGTTACCATGTGGGATACAAAGCCGTTGAATATCATCATCCCTTTCAAAATTATCTATGAAGTCGCTGAAGCAGAAATCGCAGTCAAGGGAGATACCGTCAACGGAGCTTCAAAGATCATCGTGACCGAGACCGGATTAAAAGTCAAAGTACCGATCTTTATCAAACAGGGTGAAAGGATATTGGTGAATACCGAGACAAAAGAGTATCTCGAACGAGTGAACAACTAAGACCATGATCGATCGACTGATCAATAAAGAGGTTCAATACTATACACATGGGAAGAATCTCTTTTTCTATCTTTCAATGGGACTTTTCAGCAGTAATGCAATAGATAGCGGTTCCGATCTGTTTCTTCAGCAGATTCTGGGATATCTAAACATCTCTCGATTCAAGAATCTACTTGATGCCGGCTGCGGGGTAGGGACGATCGGCATCGTCATGAAAGCACTCTATCCCCATCTACAGGTCACTGCTACTGATCGAGATGCTCTCGCACTTGCGATAACTAAGAAGAATGCTGAAAGGAATCACCTATCCATAACGACCTCACCGGGACTTGATTCGCTAAGACTCATTGAATCACCCAGCATACCTCTATCAGCATCGCTACAGCAAGATGCACAGCAGTATGATCTCATACTCACGAACATCCCGGCAAAAGCCGGTCAGCCGGTGCTGCTGAGATTCATCACAAATGGTCTTTCGCAACTCTCCCCACAGGGAGTCTTTGGTTTTGTCATTGTCGACACCTTAAAAGAAAAAGCAGCAAAACTCTGCAGAGAAGCGCAAGCGGAGATCATCTATAGATTCGATGGATTGCGACATACCGTATTCTTACTTTCTTCGATAGCAAATACCCGGTATGATGCCGACAATTCATTCCCCGGGGCATACCACAGGATAACCAGTGAGTTCCACTGTCAGCAATTTTCTTACCACTTGCAGGCTGTCTATAATATCCCGGGGTTTGATACTATCCCATTTGAAGCTGAACTTGCCTCACGCCTCATACCAAAAAGTTCCCCCTCATCGCTGACGATCTGGAATCCAGGCCAGGGTCATATAGCCATGTTGGCATTGAAGATCCACAGTGCCGTTG
>CAYYPJ010000206.1:0-4571 GCA_964473495.1 uncultured Spirochaetales bacterium | reverse complement strand
ATATAACCCCGGCCATACGGGCGAAAGCACCAAAATTACTATAGAACGGTTCCGGTATGATGATCTCATCACCGAGATCACAGAGAGTAAGGAAGGCAAAAAGGATAGCTTCACTTCCTCCGGTCGTCACCATGATGTCTTCAGGTCTAAGATCGATACCATGCCTCTTATAATAACGGGGTAATGCCTCGCGATATGCGGTAAGACCATCCGAAGGCCCATAGGCTAAGATGTCTAGATCAATATTCCTGACAGCTTCTATAAATGTCTTTGGAGTCTTTATATCTGGTTGTCCGATATTCAGATGGTAGACTTTCTTACCCTTAGCTTCTGCAGCTTCGGCATAGGGCCTTAGTCGTCTGATCGGGGAAGCTTCAAAATCGTAGATACGTTGGGAAAGGCGCATAGTAATCCTCCTGTTTGATCTTATAGTATTCTTCTGGTTAATTTTAAAGATAGTATTAGCGGCAAGCCGCTGCTGCATACAAGGGTTGAGTTTCCCTGATCGCTAGTATTATAAGATCGATGCGGATTAACATATTCTTCATCTCTATACACACTCCAAAGACAGAACCAATGACAGAACCAATCCATGTCCATATACGTAACCGACCACAGAAGGATCTGTATCAGATATATTACCGTAAGCTGTCTATTAAGTAAACCTTCAGGCTTCTAGTTTAACACATCAATGCAAAATCCCATCATATCAATCTATCATCACTGTGAAAGATTCTTTATATATCTTTTTCAACTGTATCGTAGAGATGCCATGATGAGTACAGTTATACGCTACCAGGCAGATATACCACAAAATACAACATTATATCGCTAATATATGGACTTATATGTTGTTTTTTCTGTGTTTATGATTTATAGTATTGTACATAAAGGAGTTTACTATGAAGAATCCTAAAATAGATACCAGTAATGACTGGCTTGCACAGGGACACTCTATGGCCGATGGAATTCGTCGACGTGTCTTGAGACATACCATTCTCAATAATGGCGGATATCTCAGCCAGGCCTGTTCTTCGGCAGAAATCCTTGCCGCACTCTATCTCCGTATCATGAACCTCGGACCCAGCACGGCACCCCTTATACCGGAGAGCTTTCCCGGAGTGCCCGGAGCCCCGGGGGTAAAAAGTCTTCTGGGCGGGAGGTATAACGGGCATACCCGAGATAGATACGATCGCTTTTACCTAAGTCCTGCTCATTATGCACTCGTGCTGTATACCGCACTTATCGAAACGGGGCGAATGGCAGAAGAAGGACTTACCCAGTTCAACCATGACGGCAGTACGGTAGAGATGATCGGAGCAGAACACTCCCCAGGGTTCGATCTGATGGGAGGATCTCTGGCGCAGACCCTTAGCCAGGCAGCAGGTGTAGCAATGGCTAAGAAGCTAAAAGGACAACAGGATCGAATCTGGGTATTCCTCTCTGATGGAGAATTTCAGGAAGGACAGACATGGGAAGCTATCCAGACGCTGAGTCACTATCGCCTTGACAACGTCGGTGTCTATGTTGATATCAATGGGCAGCAGTGTGACGGCCGTATGACTGAGGTCATGGGCGTCGAACCTCTTGCAAAAAAACTAGCAGCATTCGGTGCTCGAGTCGTTGCCGTTAACGGCAACGATCTGAAGGCATTAGCGGCTCCGGCTGACGAGAAGCCAGAGGGCAAACCGCTCTTTGTGCTCGGGTATACCGACCCCTGCTGCGGGATACCGCTCTTGGAGAAGAGACGACCGTTCCTGCATTATGTCAGGTTTACCGGCCCGGAAGAGCGGGAGACCTACCGATCATACTACAACACCCAGATGACCGATGGGGTCAATGGACTCATAGAGGAGGACTACAGTGATAGAGCTCACCAGTAAAGTACATACCATGAATCTTGTGGAATGGGCAAAAGATAAACCGGAAGTGGTAGTGCTTTCCGGAGATCTTACCAGTTCGGTGGAGATCAAGCTCTTCAGAGAGACCTATCCCGACCGATTCTTTTCGATGGGAGTCGCAGAACAGAATATGCTCAGTTTTGCTGCAGGACTTGCCCGTGAGGGGTATATTCCCTTTGTGCATACCTTCGCAGTCTTTATCTACCGGCAGGCGCTGAACCAGATCATCAGCTCTATTGCGTATTCCAATCTTCCGGTAAAGCTGTTCGGATTCCTCCCCGGGATCACGACTCCCGGAGGTGCTACCCATCAAGCCATAGAGGATATTTCCATTATGCGGGCGATTCCCAATATGACGATATTTGAGACCGGTGATGCCACGGATGTCGGATCTATCCTTGATCCGGTCATTCAGGCACCGGGCCCTGTCTATATCAGGATGCTTCGCGGGGAGCTTCCACGGCTCTTTGCCAAAGAGGATCCCATACGATTCAATACGGCAAGAGTCCTCTCTGAGGGTGATGACATCACACTGATCACCTCGGGAATCTGTACCGAAGAGGCTATGCGAGTCACACCTCTACTCAAAGAGCGAGGACTCTCGATCGAACATCTGCACATCACGACTCACAAACCCTTTACCGATCACATCGTGATCGATGCCCTGCGTAAAGCTAAAAAAGGGGTCATCACGATGGAGAACCATACCGTTGTAGGAGGACTGGGCAGTGCCGTAGCAGAGATCATGGCAACCGAGGGAATGGGGAAAAAACTCCATAAGATCGGCATCCAGGATACGTTCACCCATGGGGGAAGCCGTCATTATCTTATGAGAACCTATGGTCTTGATTCCTTAACACTGGTAAAGCACGTAGAGGCCTTCCTTGGAAGATCTCTGAATATCTCAGAGAATGATCTGGAGCAGGTCAGGATCGAGGCAGTCCACAGCAGTGCAAAACCAGAGGCTCTCTGATGATTCCGCAAGGCCAGAGACTTGAGTTCTCCGGAGAACTAATTGTGGTTGAGTATATGCTTCATACCTCAAAGAAAGATTCGCTCTCTCTTGCAGAGAACATCTGCTATGAACAGACCGTTGAATTCCCGCCGGATATTGTTCCCCCCGGTGACATACAAGAAAAAGTCGTCGGGAAGATCATATCGCTTGAAGCAGTAGATGCATCCCATCATCGCGCCTTGATAAGTTTTGCTGTCGAACTAACCGGATTCCAGTTCACCCAGTTCCTGAATGTCATCTTCGGGAATTGCAGTCTATTCCCCGGAGTTCGTATAGCAGGTCTGAGGCTTCCTGATCTCTTTCTTGATGCATTCAAAGGTCCACGCTTTGGCAGAAGCGGCTTACGCGAGGCTCTCGGGGTCTATGGACGCCCACTGCTCACTACGGCTATCAAACCTCAGGGACTCTCCAGTAAAGAACTTGCTGCAGAGACAGGACAATTCGCACGCGGGGGGATAGATATCATCAAAGATGATCATGGTCTGTGCGACCAGCCCTTCAGTCCCTTTATCGAGCGGGTCAACTACTGCAGCGAGGCAGTACGCCGGGCAAATTCGAAGACCGGATTCAAAACACGCTATATGCCGAGTCTGAGCGGTCCAGCAGACAAGGTCCTGGATTGGGCACATAAGGCTAAAGATGCCGGAGCAGGAGGATTCCTGCTGAGTCCCGGGTTAGTCGGATGGGATATGGTACGAATGATCGCTGAAGATGACTCATTAGGACTCCCCATCATGTGCCACCCCACATTCTTGGGAAGTTTTGTGACCTCACCGGATAACGGGATCAGTCATAGTGTTATATTCGGGACCCTTGCCCGGCTGGCAGGGGCAGATCTCACGGTCTTCCCAAACTATGGCGGCAGATTCTCTTTTACCCGAGAGGAGTGCCGTGCTATTGCCCATGCAACCGAGGAGCCCTTTGGACAACATACTGCAATCTTTCCCGCTCCGGGAGGAGGCATGACGATCGAAAGAATCCCTGAAATCATCAAGTTCTACGATGGAGAAGTCGCCTTGCTCGTGGGAGGAGGACTGCACTGGGGGAATACTACGCTTGAAAAGAAATGCTTAGCGTTAAGAAGTTCCCTGGAGAATCGGTAGAAGTACTCTCTTATACCGGTATACAGGATACCAAACAGATTGCTAAAAGGCTAACTTGAATATATATCAAGCTAGCCTTCTTTGTCACGAATGCTGAGATAGCTAGGACCTATTCCGGTTTTACCACCACATATCCTGCAGCGATCAACCAAGCATGAAACTCATGGGTGGTATGTATACAGGCCTCTTTGCATCTCTTTCTGATCTCTTCATATTCAGCACTTCCTGCGGCTGCATTATCAAGTTCAAGCTGAACAGGACATTGTATCGCTTTGCAGTATGCTCTCTTTGGGTAATCACTATACCCTGGTATGGTCTTCTTCATGATTATTTCGCCTGATATAAGGTAACGATGACTTTCAATGACGGGTTCCCGTCTTTGTCGGTCCCACTGGCTGTCATCTTAAATCCTTCCTGAATATCAGAAAGGGGGATATGGTGGGAGATCATCGAATCCACATTGACGCGTCCGGCTCTGATCAATTCCAACGCTTCCATCGCATCGATAGGAGCATTCCCGTATGAGGGCATGATCTTTATCTCATTTCTCCA
>CAYYPJ010000205.1:0-4587 GCA_964473495.1 uncultured Spirochaetales bacterium | reverse complement strand
AGAATGACTATCTTCTTACCGGGGACAGTCTTAAGGGCATCAAAGAGCTCTTCGGGACCAAGAACTTCATATCCACTTGGGTTGTATATCTGAGTCACTATGTAAGATGAACCTTCATAATAGGTTCCATGCCCTGAGAAATAGAAGAGGGTAATATCATCCTCAGTGGCATTCTCTTTCACATCACTAATCGCAGCAATTATAGCTGTTTTCGTAACTTCAGTAGATCTATTAACAGCCGTAGATTCATCAAAAGACGTAAACCCGTATGCAGAGAACACTGCTGCCATATCATCACCATCATCAATAGTATTGTAAAGCTCTCCCCTTGTCCCTGCATAGTTGGCACTGAAGATCAGTGCATGAAAGGCCGGGGTATAGGTATAGGAGAATGGGTCACAGGACGTGATCATGAGCATCAAAGATGTTACGAGCACGAGAGGGCCCATGAATCGTCTCATCATGACGGGCTCCTGAACGGTATTCCCATACGCAGTCCAATACCTGCGGAGATGTTATGTCCGATATCTCTTCGGATGTCATAAGTTACCGGAACTTCCAGAAAGATCTTGAGTAAGTCTGTTTCAGTCAGCAGCAGATAGGGAATGACGGCAATCTCCAAATGGGCCATTCTGACTGAAGTATCGAGATATGTGGCATAGTGTGTTTCAAGAAGAGTCGTTATCCCTGATACAGGTGAAAAAGAGAGATCAAATCCGATATTCAGTGACCAGGATGTGAGACCACGTTCAACACTATTCCCATAGGGTCGTGAGGAGTCCAAGAAGGAGAACCCTCCGGTAACTGTGAGATCTATGGGATCAAGAAGATCTATGCGGAGACCTGCCCGAGAGGTCAGTCCATACTGTATGTGCAGTATCCCTTTTGTGAAAGATCCATCGAAGGATGCATAGCATCGCGGATGCATAGCGATCTCAACGGTTGTGACCGCTGATAAGGAGGAGAGCCAGACGATGCCAATGAACAACATACTGTACATCTTCTTCATGCTTTGATTATACTGGATTCTGTTATTGAAATACTATCGATTATACAATAGTTTGCACGTTCTTTTTCTCTACTGTAAGAACATATCGGTTCTGTTGGGAGAGTTTCCGTGCAGCATATGCATGCAGCTCATGGTCATGGTGAGTGAAGGTACAGATATAGTGATGCCCGGCAAATTCCTGATAGACCAGTCTGGCATCTTCGAAGATGAGATATTGTGATTGATGGTTGGTAAGTTTCTTTCCGATTGTCACATATTCAGGTCTGAAACTCACATATGACGGCTTAGCGGTAGATGATCCGATCTGTATGGATGAATCTGTTGCTGATGTGAACGGCAGGATGTTTGATATCCCGATGAACTGGGCAACAAAGAGCGACGCAGGTTTGTCATAGATCTCCTCGGGTGTCCCTATCTGTTCGATAGTCCCATGGTTCATGACAATGATCCTATCACTGATCGCAAGGGCCTCCGCCTGGTCATGCGTGACATAGAGAGTCGTGAGTCCTAGTTCATGATGAATACGCTGGATCTCTTTTCGCAGCTGAATTCGTAACTTAGCATCGAGTGCAGAGAGCGGCTCATCCAATAGGAGAAGTTTAGGGCCGGGGGCTAATGCACGGGCAAGAGCGACACGTTGACGTTCCCCGCCTGAAAGATTATCGATTGCTCTCTGCTCATATCCATCCAACTGTATGGTAGAAAGCAGCCTTCTTACGGTATTTGCTATCATCGCCTTATCCTGATGCTGGATCTTCAGTCCGTAACCAATATTCTGAGCGACATTCATGTGGGGGAAAAGTGCATAATCCTGAAAGACAACCCCGATCTTTCTCTCCCATACGGGAAGGTTCGTCACATCCTTCTCGTCCATGACAAGGATACCGCTGTCAGGGGAAAGTAACCCCGTGATCAATGAGAGCGTTGTACTCTTCCCGCACCCCGATGGACCGACGATCGTCATCATCTCATGAGGATGGATGGTGAAATCGACATCAAGAAGAAATTCCGGGAAAGACTTTCTCAAGCCGCGTATCGTTATATCATGTTTCATAGTTCTCTCTTGTGCAAAGAATTGGTGCCGACAAAAAGCAGAAAACAGACCCCCATGAGCAGCGTACCAAGGGTACACGCCCCATAGAAGTTGTATGATCCAATAAGGCGATAGAGGAGAATCGGGATGGTAACGACCTTTGAGTTCGATAAGAGTAACGTAGCATGCATCTCCCCCATAGATATCGCAAAGACAAAGATCGCACCGGAGGTGATGGAAGAAGAGAGCATGGGAAGCTGTATGTCAATAAAGGTACGAAAGGGTTTTGCCCCAAGCAGAAGAGCTGCAGGTGCATAGGCAGTATGTATAGCACGGTAAGTAGGTAAGATAGCACGAAGCATAAAAGGGAGTGTGATCACTACATGTGCCCCTATGATCAATACATAGGTGATATGTTCCACATGTATCCTGCTGGCAATGATAGAATAACCAAGTCCGATGATCACCGGTGAGATTGCCATTGGCAGCATAAGCAGCGTCTCAACGGTCGTACTGTACATACGCTTCAAGTTGATAATGATCGTGGAAAGACTAAGAGCGAGAGGGATAGTGATGAATGTGACGATGCATGCGATAGAGAGGCTCGTAAAAATAGCTGATTGTGCACCATGGAAAAAGGCACTGGTTGTACTGAGCCCGAAGAGTTCTCGGTACCAGCGGAGCGTATAGATAGTCTTGCCTGTCCGAAAGATCGGAGCCTGAAATGACTGGAAGATGATCGAGAGTAACGGTGCGATAATAAGCAGACAGACGGCAATCCCATAGAGGAGGATAAAGAAGGTCATTGATCGAGAAGGACGTTTTGCCTCAGCGGCATAGGATACCTCTTTCTGTGCCAGCTGAAGCCAGTGTTGTGATCTGATGTAGAGAAAGAGTATCCCGGCAGAGATAAAAAGCGAGAATATCGCAAAGGATGCTGCATGCTGGATATCAAACCGTACACGTGCCAACTGATATATCTGTACCTCTAACGTGGTGAACTTGGGTCCGCCGCCTAAGACCAAGATAATGGAGAAACTTGAGAAACAAAAAAGAAAGATCATGGAAGCAGCAGCAGAGATCGCCGGAAGCAGACGGGGGAACGTTATGGTCCAGAACACCATAAATGGCTTAGCCCCTAAAGTCTTTGCCGCATATTCCTGCCGATGGTTCAACTGTTCCCAGAATGATGAGATAAGACTTAATGCGATTGGAAAATTGTAGAATGTATGTGCAAGAATGATAGCCTTGAACGAGTAGAGTATGTGTAAAGGGGGTTCCTTCAAATCAAAAAGCTGTTGAAACGCTTTATTCAGGATCCCGCTGTTCCCGAAGAAGATCACGAATCCTAAGACTACAAGGATAGATGGGAGGACAAAGGGGATCTGCGAGATTGACTGCAGCAGTCGTTTTCCCCTGAATTGGTAATGTGAAAGCATATAGGCACCGGGGAGACCTACGAGTAGAGCCCCCAACGTGCTTACAGCTGCCTGAAGGAAGGTGAACCAGGCGATCCTCCAACTATACCCGTCAGTGATCACATCCCCAATATTCTGCAGAGTAAAAGTACCTTCAGGATATCTGAATGCCTCAATGAGAACTATACTGACAGGGATCACGAACAGTAGGATCATTAACACGATCCCCGGTGCTGACCAGAGTACCAATAGCGTGTTTCTCGAGTTCTTCCTGCAGTATAGTTGTCTTACCATTGTCATTTACTCATGATCGAGGTCCATGTATCAAGCCAAGTATCCAAGTCTTCAGTTATGGTCTTCGAATCGATCGATAACATCTTCTTCGGCAGCGGAGCATAGTCAAATGATTCGGGTAAGTCTATATCGGTATAGGTGGGGTACATCCAGTTAGTCAGTGGTATGACTTCCTGAGCCTCTTTCCCCAGCAGGTAATCAATGAACAACTTTGCTTCCTCAAGATGTTTTGTCCCATTGACGATACCTGCACCCTCTATCTGCAGATAGTGCCCGGCATCGAACATCGCGGCTTGGTACTTCGTCGTGTCTTCATACTCAACATGATAGGCAGGGCTGGTTGTGTAACTCAGGACCATGGGAGCTTCACCATTGGTGAAGAGACCATATCCAGTATCCCAACCACCGGTGATCGTCAGAAGAGATGGCTGTAACCTTTCCCAGTAGGATGTGTAATCATCACCGTAGGCAGCGATAGTCCAGAGCAGGAATCCCAATCCAGGTGAAGATGTCCTCGGATCCATGATGATCAGACGATCTTTATAGATAGGATCGGTAAGATCTTCCAATGATCGTGGCGGGGTCTTGATCACTTCTGAATCATAGATGATCGAGAAGAATCCGTAATCGAAAGGTAGTACATGGAGTGACTTATCAAAAATGAGAGATGGGTCAATATGAGATAGTGCAGGGGAGTCATAGGGAAGGAATATGTCCTCTTCTAAAGACTGATACAGCAGATTGTTGTCAACACCGATGACAACATCAGCTTTAGGATCCTTTTTCTCAAGAATGGCTCGTTGAAGGACTTGACCGCTGTCTCCCATGGAAAC
>CAYYPJ010000204.1:0-4606 GCA_964473495.1 uncultured Spirochaetales bacterium | reverse complement strand
TTGTAACGAGTGATTGAATTCTTCCTTATTTTATACTCTAAAATCATTGATTTTCAGTATTCTAGGATTCATTCCATTTTAGTCCCAATGCTTTTAAGATACTATTCTGAGCTGTATTCGTTTCCATGTAAACCTTTTGATTTGTATCAGGGTACTCAAGTTCTATGAGAGATGCCATTCTGTTTAAAATTTCATGATAATTTTTTATTTTGCATTGCTTTAGTTTATATTGATTACTCTTTAAATCATTTTTAAATAAATTCAAAATTATCAATTCAATGAAAAGAATAAACTCTCTTCCCCTATTGGCTTCTAGAGTATGAGACCTAGAGGTATACCCATCAATAGAGTTCTTATAATCATCAAATAATCTTTCAGAAGTGTTCCTTCCTGCATAAGCCTCATAGGCTTTTGCGCCATCTTTTTCACTGTCTGTATAAAGGCACCAGTATCCACTATAGCTATTGTTGAATTCTAATTGAGCTTCTGCATTGTCTTTTAATTGCTTCCCTCTCTTTGGCGTGGTTTTATGAAAAAAGAACTTATCATACAGATCTTTGTGTTCTTCCACTTCTTTTCCTGATTCCAATTCAGCTTTAAGATTGTTTAACATCTTAAAAAACTTCTTTTCGTCTATACTTCTTCTTAATGAATCATAATACACATGAACCCAATAACGATGATGATCTACAACCATTGTTTTAGTTGCACATTGCATATCTTTCAGGGTACCTTTTGAATCCATCACCTGTATTGTTCCTGCGGTAGTGAGGAGTTCCCCCTTCTTGTCATCGATTACCTCATATTGCCATTTTACGGAACTTGGTAATGGGATTAGAAACTTATCTCCTTGCTCTACAATATTTTGTAGATTTTCTTTACTAAAGTATCCTCTATCTAAAACAAAACATATATTGCGAGTTGTCAGGTTATGAAGTCTCGCTGATAGATCCTTAATGGTCTTGCTATCGTGAAGTGATCCATCATAAAGACTGTACCATACAGGGATGTTGTTCTTCTGAGAGGAAAGTATGGAGAGGTTTTTTTTCGGATACGGCTCATGTCCGTGAGTGTACCTGAACTGTACCTGAGAGTCATTCTTACAATTGCTTTTTATGTTTGTTGAATCAAAACAGTAATATCCTTTAGCATTGATATTTGAATTGACCCACTTTTTTAGGAATCCCTCAATTTTAGATTGAGTTATCCTCTTGAGTAATTCAGATACTCTTTGTGATGTTATGGGATAGTTAAGTTTTTTTGAATGATCTTCTATCCATTGTCCTGACCAAGAAAATGCCTGGTTTGTACATATATTATATTTAGCAATAGATAGTACTTCTTCAGCATCTACTTTGCTTTGAAGAGTCTCTGATAAGAACTTTCTAAGTGAATTGTCTTCTATATATTTTTCAAACAACAATTCTGCTCCAAGTGAAGTCACTTTGATTGGAGAAGGGATAGCTGAGGCTTTTTTATTGGTTTTCTTTGCTGATGCCTTTTTTATCTTTGCAGCTTTACGTTCTTCTTGGAGCTTCATTTCTAACTTAAACCTGCTATTATAAATTATATCTCCATCTCTTGTTAGCTTCTTGCCTATAAGCTTTCTCTTATATCGTGCTTGTTTCTTTTCAGCATCCCAATAGCAATTCTGCTTATATACATAATAATACCCTTGTTTTTTATTCCAAATATCCTTGATAGTATCTTTAGACATCTTTTTCCTCCAAGACTCGTTATATATTATAACGAGTCTTGGAGGAAAAGTCAATCGTAAAACCTTACTATACGAAAAATAAATAAATTATTTTATGATTCTCGTTACAACCTGCGCAGGAATTTGGGTCTTTACTCTTTTTACTTTCACTCTTTACAATTTACTCGCTAATCTCTTCATGCATCCAGAGGACCCTATTTGCTATCACCACCCTTAAGAACAGCGAGAAAGGCACTTTGCGGCACCTCAACGTTACCTACCATCTTCATACGCTTCTTCCCCTCTTTTTGCTTCTCAAGCAATTTACGCTTTCGTGAGATATCTCCGCCATAACATTTGGCTGTGACATCTTTTCTGAATGCAGATATAGTCTCTCGTGCAATTATGGTATTCCCGATTGCCCCCTGTATAGGGATCTTGAACTGATGTTTCGGTATCTCTTTACGTAACTTCTTACATATCATATGTGCATGAGCGACTGAGTTCTCCCGAAACACTAGCTGGGATAATGCATCAACAATCGTACCATTGACGAGGATATCAAGACAAACAAGATCTGTCGTCCTGTATCCGATCACCTCATAATCAAAAGATGCATATCCACGACTGACTGACTTCAATCTATCATAGAATTCAAAAAGCACCTCAGAAAGAGGCATGGCATAGATGAGTTCTACTCTTCGTTCATCAATATAGTTCAGGGTATCCTGAACACCGCGTTTTTCCATGCATAACGATATGATGTTCCCCATATACTCAGTAGGAGTTATCAGTTGTGCCCGAATAAACGGTTCTTCTGTATACTCGATCTTCATAGGATCAGGATACTCCAACGGATTATCTATCCAGAGGATCTCTCCGTCTTTCATATGAACTTTGTACTTCACTGATGGAGATGTGAACACTATAGCGAGACCGAACTCACGTTCTATACGCTCCTGTACCACCTCTAAATGCAACAGACCCAGAAATCCACAACGGAAACCGAAGCCAAGCGCTATAGATGAATCCTTCTCATAGACAAGCGATGCATCATTAAGTTTCAGCTTATCAATAGCAGACTGAAGCTCCTCATAATCATTGGAATCAACAGGATACAGAGAAGAGAAGACTACCGGCTTCACTTCCTTGAACCCTGCAAGCGGCTTGGTACATGGATGTTCTCTTGAGGTTATAGTATCACCTACCCTGATATCAGAGATAACCTTTATCCCTGCGATGATATACCCGACATCCCCTGCCGAAAGAGCAGGACGTTGATGCAATCCCATCTGAAAGATCCCAACTTCTTCTACTATATACTCGGCATTGTTATGCATGAGCCTAAGCGTATCCCCTCTATGCAGTTCACCTTCGAAGACCCTGATATGGATAATGACTCCACGATATGCATCATAATGAGAATCAAAGATGAGTGCCTGCAGCGGATTATCGACCCTTCCCTTCGGCGGCAATATGTAATCGATTATCATTTCAAATAATTTATCGACGCCCTCACCAGTCTTTGCTGAGACAAGTGCTGCAATATCGGGATCAAGACCAAGTTCATGGTCTATCTGCTGTTTTACCATCTCAATGTTCGCACTTGGAAGATCGATCTTATTGATCACTGGTATGACTTCAAGATCATACTCAAGTGCCATATACATATTTGCTAACGTTTGAGCTTCGACACCCTGAGTCGCATCGATGAGCAGGATAGCACCCTCACACGATGATATAGCCCGAGAGACCTCATAGGAGAAGTCAACATGTCCCGGAGTATCAACAAGATTCAACTCATATTCCTGCCCATCTTTGGCAGTATAGGGAATAGTGACAGCCTGAGACTTGATGGTGATACCTCGTTCTCTTTCGATATCCATAGAATCAAGCATCTGGTTCTGAAGTTTCCGCTCATCGACAATCTTCGCACGTTCGATGAATCTATCAGCAAGCGTAGATTTCCCATGGTCTATATGTGCAATAATACAAAAGTTCCTGATCTTCGTGGTGTCTTTAACCATTAGCTTATCTCTATTGCATCCCCCCATTAGTGCATGCTTATTACTGACTCACGGACTTTAAACCCTAGAAGTTTTCGAATGTCGGCATCATCCAATGTTTCCCGTTCAATAAGTTCTTCAGCAAGCTTGATCAGATTGTCCTTGTGCTTTATCAGGATCTTCCTTGTTTCATCAAGAGTTTCCTTCAACACCTGAGAGACAGTAGCATCAATCGTTTTGGCGGTATTCTCCGAGTAGTCCTTGTGCTGTGCAATCTCTTTTCCAATGAACAATGGTTCATCTTCCTGTCCATAACAGACAAATCCCATATCACTCATACCCCATTCGGTTACCATCTTACGTGCAATATTCGTAGCTTGTTTGATATCGTTGGATGTTCCGGTAGTAGTTTCGCCATAGATCACCTCTTCAGCTACGTATCCTCCCATACAGACTTTAATCCAATCCATCAGCCAACTCTTGTTCTTTGTATAAGATTCTTTCTCAGGCAATGATATTGTCAATCCCAAGGCTCGCCCGTGAGGTATGATCGTCACTTTGTGCAGAGGATCCACATTCTCAAGATAGTAATACATCAAAGCATGACCTGCTTCGTGATAAGCAGTGGCACGTTTTTCTTCCGGCGTCATCATTTTTGATTTTCTTGCAACTCCAAGAATGATCTTATCCCGAGCCTTCTCAAAATCATCCATGAGGACCTTGGTATGCCCGGCACGTGCTGCAAACAGGGCAGCTTCATTCACAAGGTTTGCCAGATCAGCACCAGAGGTACCAGGAGTGGCACGAGCAACACGCTGCATATCAACACTATCATCAAGCTTGATCTTCTTACAATGTATCTTTAAAATCGCTTCACGTTCTTGGACATCAGGCATATAAATAA
>CAYYPJ010000203.1:0-4611 GCA_964473495.1 uncultured Spirochaetales bacterium | reverse complement strand
CTTGAATTCTACACTATCGTTTGGCAGACGATCTTATTGACTTGTGCTACTTTGTTTATTTGTTCAGTAGTGGGATTTTTAGTGTCCTTATTACTTGATCATGCTATTCCAGGAGTGAATATTGCAAGAACATTGGTATTAGGACCATTTTTTGTTATGTCTACAGCTAGCGGTGTTATTTGGAAGACAACAATTTTCAACACCACTTTCGGATGGTATGGAGTTATTGCCAAGGCTCTTGGCTTTACCCCAATTGATCTTCTGAGTTATCACCCTATGGCTGTATTGATTTTCCTATTTTCCTGGAGATGGATGCCTTTTTTCGTTTTAATTATTCTAGCAGGTTTGCAGAACATTCAGCAGGATATAGAGGATAGTGTGAAAATTGATGGGGCTAACTGGTTCCAGTCAACATTTTTAATAAAGCTTCCCTTGATTGCCAACCATATCCAGGTTGCTCTCATGTTGGGATTGATATTTATTGTAAAGGAGTTTGGCCTGATCTTGGTTACAACTGCCGGAGGACCTGGTACAAGATCTTACACATTACCCTATGCTATTTATATGGAGGTATTTAATGCATCTAATGTAGGAAGGGCAAGTAGTTTGGCGGTAATAACAGTGGCGGTCACACTAATCGGAGTAAATATCCTTAATAAATCTATAAAGAAAAAAAAGACGATGTATGAATAATAGGAGTAGTTTATGAGTCTAACCCACACTTTAATGCAGTCAAAAAAGAATTCTGGGTTGAAAAAGAAGGTAAAACTTTATATTTTATCTGTTGTTATTTTTGCATTCGCAATACTCTATTTTTCCCCCATTCTATATATGTTTTTGTCAGCATTTAAAACAGAATCTCAAGCTGTTATGCCGAGTCTTATTTTTCATCCGACCACTGAAACATTCAGGAAGGTTCTAAGCGACGGGGAAATGTTGCTTTATTTAAGGAATTCAGTTTTCCAGGTATTATTTACTACAATCATATGCGTTGTATTGGCGCTTCCTGCGTCTTTTATCTTAGTGTTTGGAAAATTCAAGAAAAAGACTACGAATGACCGTATATATACTTGGTTTATTACGACAATATTATTACCTCCAGTAGCTGTTATTACACCACTCTATATAGTTTTTCAGCGTTTGAATCTATACACGTCACCTTTTGGTTTACTTATTATATATATTGGATTCAATACTCCAATTGTTATCTGGATGCTGCACTCTTTTCTTTCAGATGTACCGATAGAGATTATTGAAGCGGCTGAACTTGATGGATGTTCCCGTTTGGGTCAACTTGTCTTAATAGTAATTCCTCTAGTTCGAACTGGTATTATTTCTGCAGGCCTTATCGTATCAATATTTGTTTGGAATGAGTTTTTTCTGGGTTTTAATCTTACAGGGAATGAGACAGCGACGTTGCCTGTTTATATGTCCAGGTTCAGGGAGCAACAGGGTATGTTTGTTGCACAGCTATCAGCTGCATCAACAATTGCAATTTTACCTGCTGTAATATTTGGCTGGATAACACAAAAATCTCTTGTAAAAGGGCTTACACTTGGTGCAGTCAAAGGATAATCCCTATTAAATATCAGAGAAGAGAGTCTATTAATATACCGTGTTGATTGAAAAGCCTGAAACAAAATCAATATGAGGTTATTGTCTTCCATTGTCTATAAGAATGCTTAAGAAAAGAGGAGTGAAGATCTAATATGAAAGTTGTAGTTATTGAGAAAGCAAGATCAGTTGCACTAAAAGAGATTCCGATTCCTACTGTGAAGGGGAATGAAATACTGATTCGTGTTATGGCTTCTGGAATCTGTGGAACTGATGTTCACATATTCCGCGGTGAATACCTTGGTTCCTATCCTATTATTCCTGGGCATGAATTCTCTGGTATAGTGGAGAGAGTAGGATCGATGGTTGTACGCTTCAAAGTTGGTGATCATGTTTCGGTAGAGCCGAATATATCTTGTGGGAATTGCAGCTCCTGTCTGAACAATAGACAGAACTTCTGTAAAAATTGGAAAGGTGTTGGGGTAACCATGCCCGGTGGAATGGCTGAGTACGTTGCTGTTCCTGAGAAAGCAGCATTTTCGATTGGAGAACTTTCATTCGATAGTGCTGCATTTGTGGAACCACTTTCCTGTGTCCTTCATGGTGTGGAACGAACAGGCTTTTGCTTAGGAGATCGTGTTCTCATTATTGGAGCAGGACCGATTGGGATACTCCTCTCCAAGGTGATCCAATTGCAGGGATCTTTTGAGATCACTCAAGTAGATAAAAATAAATCACGTCTTGATCTGGCACAAAAGAGCGGAGCTTGGCGAACAGAAGTTTCTCTAAAGGCAATAGGGGATGAAGAATATGATGTAGTTGTGGATGCTACAGGAGTTACATCTCTCATGAACCAAACTTTGACCTATGTACGTTCAGGTGGTAAAATCCTTCTTTTTGGAGTCCCACCCCAAAATTCGACTTTGAGCTTTCCAGCTTTTACTTTTTTCGAAAAAGGCGTCTCAGTATTCTCTTCCTACACATCCTTGAGGAATAGCATTCAGACAATACGGCTTTTGAGATCTGGGAAGATAGATGTAAAACCGCTTATTTCTCATATTTTACCCCTTGAGCAGTTACTTCATGGGATTGAGTTGATTGAAGCAGGGCAGGAAGGTGTCTTGAAGGTTCTTATTCATCCAAATAAGTAAAAATAGAGATGAGATCAAGTGTACTGGCGATATATGCGACATTCAGATTATTCGAATAGGTGTAGAAAATGATAATTGTCGGTATAGACATTGGAACGACTAACATAGGTCTTGTTGCAATCGATCCTGAGAATGGAAGAATTGTAGAGAGATTTTCAACTCCGAATGTACGTGTTCATTCTAATCATAATTATGCTTATCTTCAGGATCCACAAGAAATTGGTAATACCGTTGAGAATTTCCTCAAGCGACTCTCTGTGAAACCAGTAAGTATAGGAATAACAGGGCAAGTGCATGGTATTCTTTATACAGATATCATGGGCACCCCTCTGTCTAACCTCTATACCTGGTTGGATCAAAGGGGGGTGGAGATAATAGATGGTCAAACTTCACAGAATGAATTACTGAAGAAATGCGGAGGGACACTTCCCAGTGGGTATGGATTACTCACTCATTATACAAACAGAAAACTAGGAGTTGTCCCGAAGGGAACGGTGCAAATTCAGGGAATTTGTGAGTATGTGACAGGGCGCCTTCTGAAAAGAACTCTTAAAAAAACAGATCAAAGTTGTTTATCAGCATTTGGTGCATGGGACACTGTGAATGAAGTTCATAATTCAAAGCTTCTCACTGAAATCTTACCTCAGGGCTCGCCGGCTTTTTTATCTGCCTCTGAGCCCTTTGAACAGGCGGGGAAAACTGACGAAGGAATTCCAGTAGCGTATCCCATCGGTGATAATCAGGCAGGGTTTTTCGGTATTGTTACTAATTGGAATACTGAATGTCTTGTGAGTATTGGTACAAGCGGCCAATTGACACTGTTTACACCTCAAGCACATCCTAAACCAGAGTTGGAACTGCGGCCTTATTTGGGATATGGATATCTTCAAGTAGGAGCTACTCTCTGTGCGGGAAAATCCTACGAGACCCTTGAAAAATTTGTATTGTCTGTTCTTCAAAATGCAGGGCTGCATGATATTGATGATGATTTTGTCTATGCTATGCTGAAAACTGCTGCTGAATCAGGTGATAATAATCCTCTTACTATAACCACAACACTCAAAGGTACCCGCAGTGATGCTAATCTAAGAGGTTCCATTACAGGGATTGGATTGGACAATTGTAATTTGGGGAATCTTGTTCGTGGGACAATCACTGGAATTGTAAATGAATTATTTCAATTTCGAGCTAACCTGGATTTTGAATTTCGTTCTATTAAGAAAATTATTATTACCGGGAATGCTGTAAAGAAAAATCCATTATTGGCTCAATATCTGAAGAGGCAATTTGATATGGATGTTGTTATTGCCGATGCCGATGCTTCGATAGGTGTAGCCATCATAGGAGCAATTTCTGCTGGGATCATTCAGGCAAATGATCGAATTCCTCTTTTAAATAAGATAATCAGAAACAATGATTCTAAAAGAGAGAGATAACAAGTAATACATAAGAAATTTCATGGTATGTGCGTTTGTATAAAAATATTTTTTATAAGGAGAGAGGAAATGCGAAAAGTTGGAATATATTACGCATATTGGACTCACGACTGGGATGTTGATTTTCTGCCATTTGTTCAAAAAGTCAAGAACCTGGGATTTGAGATTCTTGAGATAAATGGTGGCACCATAGTTTCTATGAATCAGAATGAACGAATGAGATTAATGAATGAAGCCGAAGAGACAGGAATCGATCTCACCTTTGGGATTGGATTACCAGAACGTTACGATGTCTCTTCACTGGATGAAAACATCCGAAAAAACGGAGTAGCTTTCATGAAAAAGATGATAAAAGCTGTTCACGAAATGAAGGGGAAAATGATCGGGGGCACTGTGCATAGTTATTGGCCGGCTGTATTGCCTTATGGCGTTGAAAATAAAGAACCAATGCGGAAGCAGAGTATTAAAAG
>CAYYPJ010000202.1:0-4618 GCA_964473495.1 uncultured Spirochaetales bacterium | reverse complement strand
GTATTCGTGAGGCGGCAATGCGGGATCGGCTTCGATCAGGTCTTCTTGCATCGGTACCGAATATCAGGGTCAACGGGGATCAGCATGATATCTTACCGGGAACAGTGAATATCTCATTTCCCGGGGCAGAAGGGGAGTCTATTCTTCTCTATCTGGATCTTGAGGGAATTGCAGTATCCACCGGTTCTGCATGTGCCAGCGGTTCCTTGAAACCTTCATATGTTTTGATGGAATTAGGACTTGGGCCGGAACTGGCGCATAGTTCAATCAGGTTTAGTCTCGGTGTATATAACACCGAAGAGGATGTCGACTACGTTTTGGAAAAACTTCCTCCAATCATACAGAAGATCAGGGAGATGTCAACATTATGAGTAATAGTTTTATAGAACAATGGGTATATACCGATACCGTCAAAGAACATTTCATAAATCCGAAGAATGTGCTAAATGATCCGGAATATAAGGAAGACGGGAAGGGGATGGTAGGATCCCTCGCTTGCGGCGATCAGATGCTTGTGGTTATCAAGGTAGAGGATGATGTCCTCGTCGATTGTAAGTGGAAGACCTACGGATGTGCCAGTGCAATCGCAAGTACCTCTATGATGTCAGCGATGGCAATAGGTATGACTCTCGATGAGGCCTATCATCTGACACCTGCTATGATCACAGAAAAGCTTGGAGGATTGCCAACTCATAAGTTTCACTGTTCAGTCCTTGGTGATAAAGCTCTGAGGGCTGCAATCGATGATTATCTTGAAAGACAAGGACGAGAGAATCTCTTCAAGAAGAGTATTGCTAAGATCATTTGTGAATGTAAAGGTGTGACCGATCAGCAGATAGAGGAATTGGTCAAGAACGGTGAAGTAGAGAATTTTGCACAACTGCAGGAAAAGACTGAACTTGGGACTGTTTGCGGACAGTGTAAAGGGACAGCTAAAGAGTTGCTTGAAGAGTTTCTGCATATATATGAACATTGATATCACGGGAGATGCTGTACTGACGGCACTTCCAGAAAAATGGCCGGTGAGAGGTAAGTCTGCCTAATTCTTAGGAAGATTTACTGCAGAATACCGGCCGTTCTGTTATACTAGAGATGTAAGACAGTAAAGATAGGTAGGGAACATATGTCACAGAAACGAGCATTGAAAATCATCTATAGACCCCAACAAGAAAGTAGCGAAGAAGTAGAAGAACCTCACCTTTATCATGTTGTTCTCATAAACGACGATTATACTACAATGGAATTTGTCGTATCAGTCATTCGTGATGTCTTTCATCAGAGTACAACAGAAGCATCTCGTATCATGATGGAGATTCATATGAGGGGAAAAGGTATTGCCGGAACCTACACAAAAGATATAGCACGAACGAAAGCAGAGACAGTTATGCATTTGGCATTTGAGGAGAATTATCCTCTTAAGTGCATTCTCGAGAAGGTCTAAGGTCGCCTCTGGAGGGAGGAGAATATGAGAGTATCAGCAGTCGTACAAGAAGCATTAGGGACAGCGTACCTTACGGCTCGCGAACATCGACATGAATATATCACCCCTGAACATATGTTATATGCCATGCTCTTTTATGATGAGACGCGATTTGTATTGCGTGAGAGCGGGGTGGACCTTGAATTACTTAAAGAGAATTTAGAGGAGTATTTTGAGAAACGCATGCCGGTTCTAGCTATAGATGATGATCATGAACCGGAGCAGACGTCAGGATTCCAAGATATCATAGAGCAGGCTGTAGTTCATACTGAATCATCCCAAAAGAAAATCCTGGAACTCTCTGATCTGCTTGTAGCAATCTTTGATGAACCTGAAACTTATGGGAATTACTATTTGGTGAAGAATGGTCTTACCCGATACAACCTGACAGAGGTCATCAGTCATCGATTACCGATCTATCGTGAGCGTAAGGATAATAAACAAGCAGAACAGAATGCTTCTCCTGATGATCTTTCTGCCTCTCCGTTGGATGGAGCGGCCAAAGAGGATGATAGTGCATTATCACGTTATACGAGGAATTTGACCCGTGCCGCGACTGAAGGACGTATTGATCCGTTGATCGGTCGGGAGAATATCCTTGCCCGAACTCTGCAGGTGTTGTGTCGAAGGGTAAAGAACAATCCTGTTCTTGTAGGAGATCCCGGAGTGGGAAAGACTGCTATGGCTGGGGGAATCGCATTACGTATCGTTTCAGAAAATGTCCCCAAACGCTTACTTGGTGCAGAAGTCTTTGAGCTTGACATGGGTAGTCTGCTTGCCGGGACCAAATACAGAGGAGACTTTGAAGAGCGTCTAAAGGCGATACTCAATGAACTCAGTTCCCGTAATGCCATTCTTTTTATCGATGAGATACATACGATCATTGGTGCAGGATCGGTCTCTGGGGGTTCCGTAGATGGTGCTAATCTGTTGAAACCTGCCCTTGCTGATGGTAAGATCCGCTGTATCGGATCGACGACCGATGATGAGTTCAAGAAGATATTCAGTAAAGACGGTGCGCTGTCACGACGTTTTCAGAAAGTGGAGATTCCGCCGACTAATCAGGATGAGACCTTGAAAATACTTCAGGGTCTACGCAGTAGGTTTGAACAGTACCATGGAGTTCATTATACAGAAACAGCATTAGAGGCAGCTGTAGAACTTTCCGATAAATTCATCAATGATCGAGCACTGCCTGATAAGGCTATTGATGTGATCGATGAGGCAGGGGCTGCTATGCAGCTTCGTGTGGCTGAGATCTCAAATCTCAAGGGGAATCATGAAGGAAAACTTTCTGGCGATGAATATAGACATGTTATCTATCTTGATGAGATGGGGATCGGTCATAGCAAGATCGATAAGAATATTCTTGGGAAGGGGAAAAATGGGCATCGAAGACAGATTAATGCCAGATTCATCGAGAAGATCGTTGCCGGTATCGCTCGGGTTCCTGTAGAGAGTATCAGCAAATCTGAAGTAGAACGTCTTAAATTGTTAGAGCCGGAGCTGCAAAAAAGGGTCTTTGGTCAGGATTCTGCTATTAGAACCGTCGTCAACGCAATCAAACGTTCCCGTGCAGGGTTTACCAAAGAGCAGAAGCCGATAGCTTCTTTTCTCTTTGTCGGTCCAACCGGGGTCGGTAAGACTGAATTGTGTGTGCAGCTTTCAAAGGTCTTGAATGTTCCCCTGATTCGTTTTGATATGAGTGAATATCAGGAGAAGCACACAGTCAGCAGACTTGTAGGTTCCCCTCCGGGATATGTCGGGTTTGATGAAGGAGGTCTGCTTACCAGTGCAATTCGAAAACAGCCTCATGCGGTATTACTGCTTGATGAGATAGAGAAAGCTCATGCCGATATCTACAATGTTCTCCTGCAGATCCTTGATTATGCTACACTGACAGATAATCTTGGACGTAAGGCAGATTTTCGGAATGTGATCATTATTATGACGAGTAATGCAGGTGCACGTGACCTTGGGAAACGCATGATTGGTTTCGTTGATACCCGAGGTGATGAGTCATCTGTCAGTATTGCTTTGGAGAAGATATTTTCTCCTGAATTCCGTAACCGTCTTGATAAGATTGTCACATTCAAACGACTTGGACATAAAGAGATCATCTCTATCGTAAATAAAGAGATACATGAATTTGAGCTGCAGCTTCATAAGAAACGAGTAACCATCAATGTGACAGATACCGCACGTGAGTGGTTCGTCTCTTTAGGATACTCTGAAGAGTTTGGTGCTCGAAATATTGCACGGGTGATTCAGGATAGATTGAAAGACTATTTTGTTGACAGTATTCTTTTTGGGGATCTGAGACAGGGGGGTATGACTACCGTCGATGTGCGTATGAAAGACGGCAAATCGGTTAATGATGCTAGTATATATAAGATGATCTCTGAGTATCCTCAACAATTTGAATTAGTATTCCTGTCTCAGGAAAAGGTCTTTCGTTCATAGAAGAAGGTGATCCAAACACGATGTACACTGATGATCTGCCCTACATGGATGAAGGGTATCGGATAACATTCCCGGAGCCTGATCCTTCCGACGAGTATGGGATCGTTATGGTAGGTGGTAATCTTTCACCGGGGATCCTGCTCTCTGCCTACGAACAGGGAGTCTTCCCCTGGTTTGAGGCTCATCAGCCTATCCTCTGGTGGAATCCTCCTGTACGGTGTATCTTGTTCCCTGATAATTATCATATCTCGAAGTCTATGCGTCGGTTTATATGCAAGACCACCTACCGGGTCACCCGTGATAGGGCCTTCTCTCAAGTAATACGTTCCTGTAAAGAGATAGATAGACATGGTCAACAAGGTACATGGATCACCGATGATATGGTAGAGGCCTATGAGAAACTGCATCAACTCGGGTATGCCCATTCCTATGAAGTGTGGGACGGACATACTCTTGCAGGAGGACTCTATGGGATACAGATGCATCACTACTTCTGTGGGGAGTCCATGTTCTCTAAAGCTTCAAACACCTCAAAACTTGCATTCTTCCACCTCTATCAGGACCTTATCGTGGATCGGGGGTTTTCCTTCATCGATTTTCAAGTGACAAATTCTCATTCTGAAAGTCTTGGAACTGTAGAGATCCCAAGAGATCAGTTTCTCAGTATGCTGTGAG
>CAYYPJ010000201.1:0-4631 GCA_964473495.1 uncultured Spirochaetales bacterium | reverse complement strand
CATTCTCTTCAGTCAATGGGATCTTGATCAAGATCCCATTGACTGAAGAGAATGCCCATAGGCTCTTATTCGGTCTTGCGACTGATACAGGCTATTTCAGACATATTGAAGCCTATAGAGGGGAAGTCTTCTCAAAGGTCTCACACTTGGTGGATGCTGGTGCTTCACCGCGTTCAATCTACCAGAGCATGTATGGGAATAAGTCTTTCGCTTCACGTAAACTCTTAGGTCTTTTGCTCTATCGTATGGAAGAACACTTTGAAGGTAAACTTCTTTTGACCTGGGAGTCTTATGAAGAAAGAGAACATTTCGGTGAGATCAACCAGGACTCTGAGACTTTATACGCCCAGATGTTGGGTATCCATGGTTGTGAAGTCTTAATTTATATTCGGCAGAATATGGATGATCTCTCCTGTACAGTCGGTTTCAGAGCTCATGGGGAGAGCCCCGTCGATGTAGGAGCTATTGCAGCTGAATTTGGCGGGGGAGGACATAAAAAGGCCTCTGGTGCCACCATTGACCGTTCAATGCAGGAGACTATCCAACTCCTTAAAAAAAGATTTACAGACGTATTCAGTATGTAAAGCCAGAAATGGTATGTATGCCCGCATGTCATATAAGATAGATACTTGCATTCCCTAAATTTACAGATACCGCCGCATAATCATTTCGCCTCTATATATAGAGGTCTTGGATACAGCACTCCCTACATATAGTGTTCTGCCGAAATGGCATACATATTGCTCAGTGTGAAACATAACAATAAAAAGGAGCACGTTATGTATAACCTGAAGCAACCGATCAAACACCAGATGGAACTTATTGATTCTACAGAACTTACACAGATGGTGATTGAATATCAACAGAGTGGAAAGGGTAAATGTCTATTGTTTCATCACCTCTATCTTATCACGTATAGCTATCCTCTTCAGTGGCACTCGATTGATGAGGAAGAAGCTGCTGATTTTCTTATTTTCTTTCTTCCCACCATTGAGGGACTGCTGAAGCACTTCACCTTTGAAGGCAAACCCTTTATGCATTATCTGACAAACTCATTGCGAAACAAACTACGTTCATATAAACAACACAAATATAGAGAGAAGGCATACGAGATCATGGCTATCCACAACTTTACCGATCGTACCTACCATGAAGATTCTTACAAATGTTTTTGTACTGATACTCATTATTCCTATAGAATTGAAAAATCTGCTGCTCCAGGTTCAGCATATCATCTTGTACTCCCGAATGAGGATTCTCATCAACAAGATCATCTGAAAGTATCAATCAATAGTAATCAGCTACTCTGTATGCTGCTCTTCTGTTTCAACGAGATCCAACCTGACCAGATTGAAGCAATAAACACCGTTTATAGGTTACATGGCATCGACTATGAGACATTGACACAGAAGATATTGGCTATTAGTAAAAAGAGAACAGCTAAACTGACACATCTGCAAGAACGACGAAATACACTCTTCTCAGAGATCATCTACCTCGAAACTCAGCAGATGCATGAGGTTGAACCTGAACGTCTCGCAACCATCAAGGAAAAACTTCGTAAAAAGCAGTCAATGCTAGACACTATTCTCCAACATATTCGTGGATACCACATCCATCCGAGCCACAAACAGATTGCCTCTATACTCGATATCCCGAAGGGAAGCGTAGATTCTGGAATCTTCTACTTCAAAAAGAAGCTTTCAGCATTGGTAGACGATTCTTAATAAAATAGGTATTGTATAGCTATGAATATAGTACTGGCAACTGAGAATCTTCACAAGAAAGAGGAATTATCTTCTATTTTCCTCGATCATTCACTCTTTATTCCTAAGGATCTTGGTCTATCTTTTGACTTTGAGGAGGATGCACCAACATTCTTAGGGAATTCACTAGGCAAAGCACAAACATTATGGGACGTGGTAAGAGAACGTGCAGGATCAGAACCGTTGGCAGTACTTGCTGATGATTCAGGTCTGGTAGTCCCCTCATTAGGGGGAGAACCGGGAATCTATTCTGCGCGATACGGTTCAGACGTGTATGGTCATATGCTCGAATCTTCAGAACGTAATCGATATCTATTGAGTAAACTGGAAGGAATCACTGATCGTCGGGCTTTCTTTGTATGCTGCATGACCTGTATCTTAGATGATTACACCATATATACTGTCCAAGAAACGATGAAGGGGGCAATCATCGACAAAGAATATGGCCATGGGGGATTTGGGTATGATCCAATCTTTTTTGTTGATACATATGGGAAGACTGTCGCACAATTAAAAGCTGAAGAGAAAAATCGTATAAGTCATCGGGGAAAAGCCGGAGCTAAACTAGCAAGACTGCTATAACATAAACGTAAAAACACAGGAGTAATATATCATGGATCCTACTAAGATCATTCCTACACGTAACGAGGTCCTTACAGCTGACACATGGGATCTCTCTAAACTTTTCCCTGATGATGCTGCTTGGGAAAAGGGATTCCTCGCATTCAAAAAACTCATCCCAACGGCATCATCCTTTTCTGGTTCACTCGGGACATCTCCAGAGAACCTGAAGGATTGTCTGGACTATCTCGTCGAAGCAGGAAAACTTTCAGAGCGAATAGGATACTATGCACTCTTACGTTATTCGGAGGATGCAGGTGATAGTAATAACCAGAGCAGATACAGCAGAGTCATGCAAGTTGAAGCCGAATTCTCTGCGGCCACAAGCTTCATAGATCCTGAGATCCAAGCCATACCCGATCATACGA
This sequence comes from uncultured Spirochaetales bacterium, assembly GCA_964473495.1. Lineage (GTDB taxonomy): Bacteria > Spirochaetota > Spirochaetia > CAKZLE01 > CAKZLE01 > JAIPFY01. The sequence goes on along the minus strand of CAYYPJ010000201.1, from coordinate 1,876 downwards.
TGCAGAAATTCCTAAAGGCCCCTGCCCTTTCACCATTTAGCATCATGCTAAAAAAAATACTTCGCTATAAACCCTATGTCCTCAGCAAAGGGGAAGAGAAACTTCTTGCAATGGAACAGGAACCTGCAGCAACAGCCCAGAAAACATTCTCGGCACTTACAGATGTCGATCTTGATTTTGGTGAAATAGCTGTCGATGAACACATGCAGCCGATCACTCAATCAACCTATGGGGCTCTCATGCTTGAACAGGATAGATCCGTACGGGAAAAAGCATTCAATATCTTTTATAAGGGGTTTGAATCCCATAAGAACACATTGGCTTCCCTTTATGCCGGCAGTATTGAACATGATGCATTCATTGCTAAAGCACGGGGATTCTCATCATCCCGGGCAGCCTCTCTCTTTCCGGATAATGTTCCGGAGGAAGTGTATGATAATCTAGTATCTTCGGTCCATGAAGGATTACCGACATTGCACCGATACTATGCATTGCGTAAGCAGCTCTTACGGGTCAATGAACTGAGACACTACGATGTCTATGTACCACTTATTGATTCAATTAAAACCAACTATACATATCAGCAGGCAGTCGATATTGTGATCAAGGCTGCGGCACCTCTTGGTGAGGAATATGCAATGACTTTACAGTCCGGACTCCGGGGAGGATGGGTCGATAAGTACGAAAATCGCGGAAAACGATCGGGAGCATTCTCTGCCGGATCCTATGTCGGCAATCCCTACATTCTCCTCAATTACAAGGATACGGTCTTTAGAGATGTCTTTACTTTAGCTCATGAGGCTGGTCACTCAATGCACAGCTTATACAGCGCACAAAACAATCCCTTTCAGAACTACAGCTACTCAATCTTTGAAGCTGAAGTAGCTTCTACCTGCAATGAACAACTGCTGGCACATTACTTCCTCGATATTTCAGAAGATAGAAACATGCGTGCGTATATTCTTGGGAAACAGATCGATGATATCATAGCAACTATATATCGTCAGACGATGTTTGCTGAATTCGAAGACCTGGTACATACAGCGTATGAGAATGGAACCGCATTAACCGTCGATTATTTCCGTTCTACCTACCGAACACTGCTTGAGACCTATTTTGGGCCTGAGATGACCTTTGAGACTGTCAGTGATCTGGAAGGATTGCGTATCCCTCATTTCTATCGATCATTCTATGTCTATAAATACGCAACAGGGCTCTCTGCAGCTCTTGCATTGTCCCAGAAGATTCTTCATGGTGATGGTACGGATACTGTTCGATATCTCTCATTCTTAAAATCCGGTGGATCCCAGTTCCCGCTAGATTCATTGCGTTCGGCCGGTGTTGATATGAGTACTCCAGCCCCGATCAAAGCTGCTTTGGCTGAATTCGAACGTCTGCTGCAGGAATTCGAACAACTGCTTTAACTGATAGGAAGATAGGTATACAGACGTTCCCACACCCTCAACCGATCCTGCATCGTTCGATAGTTTTTCGATGGTACAGGACTTGTTGAGGGCATCTTATGGGCTGTTACCTGATCCCAGGAAAAACTTTTCTTATCCAAGTCCGTTCTATTCTCTTCGGCTAATTTACGTAGTTGATCATAAGCTTTAGATCCATTACAGAAGATCCCCTTGATAGTTGGGTTCTCAGCAATCATCCTATTGATCGGATTGGGTATCACCTCGCGAATAGTTTGGTCAAGACTTCCTCTGCGACTACACGTCTGAAGGACATCCCACAATGCTATATGTGCTTTATCAAGAAGTCGAACACGCTCTTCATAAGATTCATCCCAAGGGTTCCTTTCCCTTGCACAAAGAAGTTTATACATGATCGGCCAGAAGAAGTTTCTCTTAAATGCATAGTACTGCTG
>CAYYPJ010000200.1:0-4746 GCA_964473495.1 uncultured Spirochaetales bacterium | reverse complement strand
GGATGATACTGTCGCCCAGAGTTCAAGGAGTAGTAATATCCCGAAGACTGCCAGATCTAGAAACTGAGGAGTCCTCAGCACATCAATATAGGAGGAGATCTTTTGCAGCGATCCAGTAAGATACATCACGCCCAGTAATAACGGCAGGATGAGAACTTGTAGAAACGTCTCCATAAAAAACGAAGAGTTTGAGACAGTGATGCCCAATTCCTTGCCAAGAAGAGCCCTGTAGATCGAATGCCGCAGGTAACGAGAAGGCTCCTTTTCAGAGAATATATGCTTAACCCGTTTCTTACTATAAGCAGCTGTCGAAGAACTCATGGAGAGAACATGATCGTACCTTCTTGCGAGTAAGAACAGCAGCCCCCACTGATACAAAGAACGTGATAAGATATCCCAGTACTGCCTGATACCAGAAAGAGGACCGAACACCTCCGGCAATAAGAGCTATAACAAGATTCCATTGATACCAGTAGGAGATCTTCTGTTCTAGATAGGTATACATCACATCGATCGATGCTGAGGGATCGACCCCTATGCGCAATGGCACTGATTGAACAAAAATCATCAAACCGAGCGCTGCAGTCATGATCACTACTTCATAGATTGTCTTATACCTGAAGGTACCTGTTGTGCGGACAAGTAGTGAAACTGACAACGCTGAGAGGATCAGAGGGACCAACTGTCCTATGAGCAGCATCAGCAGAGAGAATATAACAAACCAGAACGTCATGCCAAAATCAAGACTGTACATGATCAGGGCAGGCAAGGTGATACCAACATGCAGCGGCAGCATATACCCATAGACCAAGAACATTCTTGATACCAGTAACGATCTCATACGTACCGGGAGAGTCAGCAGCATAGGGATATCATGAGCCTGATACAACAGTGAGTGTGTATAGCTGAAGGAAGATGACCCAGCTGAGACTCAAAGCCGAGAATATGACAAGATCATCATGTCCCAACAGCATGCCTACCTGAATAATCAATCTATAGAGTGTGACAAGTGCATAGATGATTGAGACGGCGCCAATCCCTGAACCAATGATCGCAAAGGGATACAACCAGCCCTGTTTCTGGTGTTTCAACTCAATTCTACGGCCCTTTGATACCGCGGAAGCCCCTGAGATATGAGCCCTGATCAGTATGCGTATCATGTTCATCAGTCAGTTCCAGGAAAACTTGTTCAAGCGTCGATCTTTCATCACCGGAAGCAGCATGCAGCTGGCTGAACGGTGCACAGGCAATCAATGTTCCTCTACGAATGATACCAACACGATCACACAACCGTTCGGCTACATCCATCACATGGGTTGAAAAGAAGACGGTCTTACCCCGATCACACATCTCTCTCATCTTCTCCTTCAGGACAAATGATGATTTCGGATCTAACCCGGACATAGGCTCATCGAGGATGAAGACATCGGGGTCATGAATCAGTGCAGCAATGATCGCCAGTTTCTGCTTCACACCAGGGAATCCGAAGATATCACCTGCCTGAACGGTGAGATCCAAGTTGCTCACCGCTTTCACTGCGCCTCTGGAGTATGATTTGGACACACCTGACAGTTCAATCATAAGCCACCCTCTTCTCTATAGTTAGATACTTAGCTAATTGTATGCATATGTCAAGATGTGATACGGGAACTTTATTGAGAATTCTATGCATAATTGTTGTATAATATGTTGACATTCTTCGCTATTATTGCATAAATATACAAATATAACCAATTATGCAGGTTTTTTCTGCATAATTATTGAATTATAACGAAAGGCGAAGGTGAGAAATGAAGAAGAAAAAGATTATTTTAGCGTACAGCGGCGGTCTTGATACCTCTGTCATCCTGAAATGGCTGGATAACAAGGGGTTTGATGTCATCGCATATGTTGCAGATGTCGGACAGCAGGAAGACTTCAAGGCAATTGAGAAGAAAGCATACGCTACAGGTGCATCAAAGGTCTATGTTGAAGACCTGAAAGAAGAACTAGTGACTGATTATATCTATCCGGCAATGCAGGGTAATGCAATCTATGAGGGTAGATATCTTCTTGGGACTTCTATAGCACGACCGCTCATTGCCAAACGCCATATAGAGATAGCTAAGAAAGAGGGAACGAACTATGTCTCACATGGTGCTACCGGTAAAGGTAACGATCAAGTACGTTTTGAGTTCGGATTCTATGCACTCATGCCGAATGTACAAATCATCTCACCTTGGAAAGATCCGGAATTCCTCAGTCAATTCAAGGGAAGATCAGATCTTATAGAATATGCAGACACATATGGTATCCCCATAAAGGCGTCAAAGTCAAAACCGTATAGTGAAGATGAGAACCTTCTTCATATCAGTCACGAAGCTGGTATCTTAGAGGATCCCTCACTTCGATGCCCTGAGAATGTATTCTCACTCACGAAGTCCCCTATGGACGCACCTGATGAGGAGACCATCCTGAAGATCTCATTTGAAGACGGAGTACCGATCAGAGTTGAGAATGAGAATGACGGTACCGTAGAGACTCATCCGCTGGGACTCTTTCTCTATCTGAATAAGATTGGCGGAGAGAATGCTATCGGCCGACTGGATATGGTTGAAAACAGGTTCATCGGCGTCAAATCGCGAGGAGTGTATGAGACTCCTGGAGGAAAAATACTCTGGGAAGCCCACAGAGACCTTGAAGGTATAGCCATGGATAAAGAAGTCATGCATCTGCGGGATATGTTCAGCCCAAAGTTTGCTGAACTTATCTACAATGGGCTCTGGTTCTCACCAGAGATGGATTTTATTCTCAGTTCAGTCTACAAAAGTCAGGAAGACATCACCGGTGATGTAAGACTTGCCATCTACAAAGGGAATATTATGACAATCGGGAGAACTTCCCCAACATCCCTTTACAATCAGGAACTCTCAAGCATGGAAGTCGAGGGTGGATATAATGCTGTCGACTGTAAGGGATTCATCAATATCAGCGGTATCAGGTTAAGAGCTCATAACGTAGTGCTTCGAAAGACCGGGCCATATAACTGGAGAAAAGAAGGACACAGTAAAGAAGAATAATCAAGCTTTTTCATGTATAGCACATATTTGGAGCTGCTTGGTATGGCAGCTCCATCTTATCTTTCATCATCATGTTACTAGTACTATCACTATACTATATATGACAACTCTGCTCCTCCTCATGAGGTCTCATCATCTTCTTTATGAATGATCTCACAAGCAAGACCAGCAGCAGTAATGATGTCCCGACAGACCAGAACGTGAACAGAGAGCCTCCATGGCTCACCTCCATGCCAAAGACGAACTTGGTTAGAACAGGATACTTTCCAACGAGGAAATCGAGCACCAAGCCGAAGATGATACTTCCGACTACCAGGATAGAAACATACTGGATAGAAAACCTTTTCCCCATTCTTCTCATCAGAATAATCAGTGTGGCAATATTCGTCGCAGGTCCGGCAATGAGAAAAACAAAGGCCGTTCCTAGGGATGCCCCTTTAGCGATCAACATCACTGCGATAGGGATGCTGGAAGTCGAGCAGATATACATAGGCATCCCCACAACAACCATGGTGACCATGCCTAATAGACCTGAACCAAATTGATTATCGGTCAGAAAACCATCAGGTATCAAGACTCCCATAAGACCTGCCACTACCAGCCCTATAAGAAAATGTCCACCGATGTCATCCAGAAAATCTATGAACCCGTAGCGAAAGGCCTTCACCCCGGATGTTCGTAGACGCTCGAACCAGCCGATCTTCTCTCTATCGGTACATGCATCATCAGTAAATCCCCCTTCATGACAACAGCTGCAGGTCCCCTCACCTGTCTCCTCAGGATCCTCTTCAAGAACCACGGGAGCATCAACGGCTGCTTTCCCCCTCCCATTGAATACCAGTGATACTACACCGCCGATAGTGCCGAGGAGAAAAGCACTCACTGGACGATATACAGCCATCAGCGGCCCCAGCATCCCATAGGTCGCTATGATACTATCCACCCCGGTCTGTGGTGTCGAGATGAGAAATCCTGTTACCGCGGACCGAGAAGCTCCTGAATCTTCGAGGAAAAGTGCCGTAGGGATAACACTGCATGAGCATAGAGGTAAAGGTACACCAAACAGTGAAGCCTTCACGACGGATCCAAGCGAATCATGTCCTATATGCCTGCTGATAAAAGAAGCTTTCATCGTAACCGAAAGAATCCCGGAAACTGTCATTCCTACTACCAGATAAGGCGCCATACGCACAAAGAGCACTGCTGTCTCTCTAAGCATATTCACAATGATCATCTCTGCACCTCCTGTACATGTTCCATACCAATCTCAAGAATATCTGATATATGCTGGTCATTCAGGTGATAGTAGACTCTGTGTCCCTCCTTGCGGTAGGAGACTAACCGCAGTAGACGCAATGTCGAGAGCTGATGGCTTATAGCTGCCTGCTTGAGTCCCAATGCATCGGTGATCATCTGGACATGCTGTTCACCCTGCAGTAATTGAAATAATATGCGTAATCGTGTTGCATCTCCAAATGTCTTGAAGAATTCTGTCAGATCATGAATCTCTTCCTCCACAGGGATGTGTATCTTGAATGTTCTATCATCGCTATCCATCAATATTCCTCCTTACCTAATATGCTTATATATACATACTTACATATTCATTGTCAAGTGGTTTATAGACTTTCTCCTACGACAAACGCACGAACGACAGCTAAGTTACGATAGTCAATAGAATAAACCT
>CAYYPJ010000199.1:0-4783 GCA_964473495.1 uncultured Spirochaetales bacterium | reverse complement strand
CCAAGATACATCCCATGCAGCACAGCAGAGACTACATCTATCCATGATGCACACTGCATAGCACCGCCGCCGTGAAGAATGACGATACAATTTGCATTTACTGCCGCAACCTGCTCTATCAGCCGCTCTTCATGATCGGGGAGCTCCCAACTACGGTCATATCCCTCACTCTCGGTCACATGATCAAATCCGACAGCCAACACAACAGCATCGGCACCGGAAAGATAATAAATATCTTGTTCATCTACTAATCCCCGTACGGTATCAATATAGGTCACATCTGCTTCCGGCGCCATCAAACGAAGAGCATCATAAATCCCATGCATCTCAGGATGCGGAATCATATAACTTGAACCGCCTCCTCCGGTAGCAGGAACCAGCCCGTTACGTCCCAGCACAACAAGTCTCTTAAGTTCTGACTTATCAAGAGGCAGCAAGCTGCCTCTATTCTTCAGAAGTACTACTCCCTCATCAGCAGCAGCTCTTGATGTCGCTTTCACTTCTCTGGATCTTGTCTGTGCTTCAGCATCAACTGCAGTCCTGTCGAATATTCCTGCTCGAATAAGCGTATAGAGAAGATGGTAGACCATAGCATCAAGATCCTTTTCATTGAGAGTTCCCTGTGTGATCTCCTGTTTCACACGCTTCTCAGTAAGCCATCTTGCAGCCGGCATCTCAATATCAAGCCCATGCTTCACCGGTCCGGCAGTACTATAGACAGAATTCCAGTCAGACATGACAAATCCGTCAAATCCCCATCGGTCTCGTAATACTTCTGTAAGCAGATATGCATGTTCACTGGCATATACACCGTTTATCTGGTTATAGGAAGACATGAGGCCAAGAGAACCGCCCTGCTGCACAGCCTTCTTGAAGGCCGGTAAGTATATCTCATGCAGAGTCCGCTCATCAACGACCGAGTCACTCTTATGACGATCATAATCAGAGTTGTTACAGGCAAAGTGTTTCACCGTAGTGATCACTCCCCTGCCTTGTACCCCCTGTATATAGGAAGCAGCCATCTCACCGGCAAGATAGGGATCTTCCCCCATATATTCAAAGTTCCTCCCGCAGGTCGGTACCCGTGCAATATTTACCCCGGGCCCCAGAAGAATTGACACCCCTTGAGCTCGAGCCTCTTCTCCTATGGCATCTCCTACGCGACAAATCAATCTTCTATTCCATGAAGCTGTCAATGCCAGACCTGAAGGGAATGCTGTTGTATCGCTAAAACAGCGAATCCCTGATGTTGCATCAGAAGCATAGACGGTTGGTATCCCCAATCGGCCGATACCGCGAATAGCAAGATCATCATATCCGCCGATATAGGAGATCTTCTCATCAAGAGTCATCCGAGCTGTCAGCTCTTCCGCTCTTTTTTCTGCAGAGCTCTGAGTATCCTGCATATCTCTATAGTCATGTATATCAAGCTGCTCTTTATACATCCCCACTGCATGAGTCGTAATATATTGAAGCAGCCGCTGCTGTATTCGATCGAACACAAGTGTTCCTCCTCTCGTGTATAGGCTGGATACTTTATTCTACCACAACTATTTCTCATTCTGTGATAAACAAGCAGAGTCTATCTTGCAAATTACAAAAAACATCACTAGATTATATCTATGAGTATACGAATCCTGTCGCTAGGGGAAATTGTCGGGAAACCCGGTATTTATACCATCAAGAACGGCCTGAAACAACTAAGGAACAAATATGACGTTGACCTTGTCATAGCAAACGGAGAGGGAGCTACCGGAGGGTTCGGTATAGGAAAGAACCATTCGATCTATCTGCGTAAATTAGGTGTGGATGTCATCACCACTGGAGAGAAGACCTTCTTCAAAAAAGATATGGTTGATCAGATTGGACGGGCACCCTATATCTTACGACCTGCGAACTATCCTTTGGTTACTCCCGGAAGAGGATGGAGGACCTATGACGCAGGCGATAAGAAAGTCGCCGTATTGAATCTTCTTGGTCAATCAGGATTCTCTCGAATACACTTAAGTAACCCCTTCTCATTTTTCGACATGATCATTGACAAGATCAGAAGTATCACCCCATACATCATCCTGCAGTTCCATGCAACTACTACTGCAGAAAAACGTACAATGTTCTTTCATGTAGACGGCAGAGCCTCTGCAGTCGTTGGAACCCACAATAAAGCAATCACTGCTGATGCAGAGATCTTCCCGAAAGGTACAGCAGTCATCACCGACAATGGACGATGCGGCTCTCTGATCAGTGTAGGGGGATTGGATCCGGATGTGGAGATCCATAAATTTCTCACACAGATCCCGGAACGTTCTAGTGAGTGCTGGAAAAATCTTGAGCTGCAGGGAGTCATCCTCACTATAGGGGATGACGGAAAGACTGAGCAGATAGAGACTCTCAGATTACCGGTCGAAGCCCCGAAACAGGAGACATAAAAAGATGACAGAGACGACACGCGTTGTTGAGGTACACCCAAAAGAAGTAGTACTAGGCTGTATCACAACCAGCTGTGAATCATGCGCTGGTAACTCTTTCTGCAATATACAGGGAAAGACTTTTACCGCGATCAATCCAAAGAAGTTTACTCTTAATCCCGGTGATACGGTAGATGTTTACCTTCCTACGGGAAAGACAATAACATCGGGGTTCATGATCCTCATGGTCCCTCTGATCCTTTTTCTTGTAGGATTACTTAGTACCCGGTTCATAATACCGGGAGCAAGTGAAGGGGTACAAGCATTGGGTGGATTTATTGGTCTTGCCATAGGATTTCTGATTGGTTATATTTTTGGACAAATTAAAAAGAATAGCTATCAACCGGTGATTGTCTCACTTCACGGAGCAGAAGAAGCTGACTGATGAGACACGTACGTATTATTTACTTTTCTCCCACAGGCGGAACAAAACGCTCTGCAAGAGCCTTTTCTTCTCGATATTCATCTGCAGAGATTCGTGAGACCGATGTTACTACTCCTGACCCGAAAGGATTCACTGAACAGATAATCAATGAAGACCTTGTCATTCTTGCAGCCCCCGTTTATGAAGGACGCTTGCCGAAACCGGCAGTTGAACGCTTTAACCGCTATGAAGGACACAAGACTCCTGCAGTCTGTCTTATAACCTATGGACAAGTAGAGTTCGGATCTTCTTTGGCAGAACTCGAACAGGTTGCTCGATCAATGGGACTTGATCCTGTTGCATCTATCGCTGCAGTAGCTCAACATTCCTTCACTACCGCTTCAGCTCCGCTTGCTGAAGGCAGACCGGACAAAGAGGATATCCGTCAACTTAAGACCTGTATCCCAGGGTCGCATCCCACCTCTAAGGTGTCCCTGTTGATAGCAAAGATTATTCCAAGAAACGGATCTAGAATCTTGACCTATCTGCCGAGAGCAGATAAAACCATCTGTACCGGCTGCGGCATATGCGTACAGCACTGTCCCGTCGGAGCCATCGACCCAAAGACTCTGCATATTAATTCCTCACAATGCTTTCGCTGTTTTGCCTGTGTGCAGAACTGCCCGCAGCATGCCAGAAAGATCCGTTACCATGCATCTCCGATCGTACGCGGATTCCTTAACTGGCAGAATAAACATCGTAAATCAGTTGAGGTATTCTATACAGCTCCATATACCAAAGAAACTATACCTCAAGGAATCTTCTAACTATTCCAAGACATAATCTCACCTCTACTGTTTGTAATAATTACATTTTTGCTTGCACTACAGATAATACAGGTATATCTTAGTACTATACAGAGGAAAACAATCTGTTTTACCTGTATATATAGTAACAGGAGATTGAATTATACTTAGGAGGTATCTTATGGAAAAAGAACCAATCAATATGCCGTTGTTAGGCGATAAGTTCCCGGGACTTACGGTTCAGACAACACATGGCCCTATGAATCTTCCGGATAGCATGAAAGGTTCATGGTTCGTTCTTTTCAGTCATCCGGCAGATTTCACCCCTGTCTGCACCACTGAATTCGTAGCATTTCAGAAGCGCGCGGATGAATTTGAAGAACTCGGGGTAAAACTTATTGGTCTCTCAGTTGATCAGGTGTTCAGTCACCTCAAATGGATCGAGTGGATCAAAGAAGAATTGAAGATAGATATCACTTTCCCCGTCATAGCTGCAAACGATTCAGTGGCAAACGCCCTTGGGCTGCTTCACCCGGGAAAAGGGACAAACACAGTCCGTGCTGTATTCATAGTTGACCCGGAAAGCATCGTACGCTTAGTAGTGTATTATCCTCAGGAGATCGGAAGGAATATAGATGAAGTAGTCAGAGCCGTCAAAGCATTGATCATCGCTGATACGAATCAAGTTGCCGTACCTGCAGGGTGGCCAGAGAATGAACTTATCGGCGACCATGTGATCATTCCGCCGCCAAGCAGTCAACAGGATGCTCTGAAACGATTAGACACGTATGAGGGATTTGATTGGTGGTTCTGCCATAAACCGCTTGATTCATGATCACTTACGTACAGAGGTAGTGAATACATCTCATTGCCTGTTTTTCTCAGGTATGCTCAGCTATACGTCAAGGAGGCCTCCTACAGGAGGTCTCCTTCTATCGTCAAGCAGCCCAGCTAACCCGATTTTCATAGAAGAAAAGCCAGTTCCCTCATTGAGTAAACGGGAATGTTTCACTATACTTCATGTACATGAAGAAATACATATTTATCAGTGGCGGAGTATGTTCAAGTCTAGGAAAGGGCCTCGCGGCTACCTCCCTAGCTAACTTGTTGGAAAGCAGGGGATTAAACATACAGATGATAAAGAT
>CAYYPJ010000198.1:1068-4823 GCA_964473495.1 uncultured Spirochaetales bacterium | reverse complement strand
GTCTTGTACTTATTGGAACCCTCTGCGGGTATCTCGTTACCGTATTTTTGTTTACTCATGGCAGATTGAAGCATATCCGCTCTGTTATCGATGCCGAGAATAATAAAGATAAGGGGCTGCTTCGGCAGCAGATTGATAATGAACAGTCAAATGGTGTGCAGCTTGAGCAGCGAATAGCAGAGTACTTATTGACCATAACGGAGAAAGATGAGCGTATACTCCTCTTAGAAAAAGAAGTCTCACATCTTCAGACACAGTTGGAAATCCTTGATTTCCTTAAAACGGAGAGGGCACAACAACAACAGTTGAATGACAAACTTCAAGATCGCTGCATTACTCTCGAAAAGCTGGTAAGTGGGTATTCAGTCAAGACTAGTGAACAGAGAAAACTCTATGAAGAGAAGCTTGCATTACTCTCAGATGCGAAAGAAAGTCTGAGCCAAGAGTTTGAGAATGTTTCACATAGGATCTTTGATACAACAACCGAGAAGATGAACACGCTAAATCAAGATTCGATCAAACAACTCCTTGATCCGCTAAAAGAACAGATCATAGGGTTTAAACAGCAGGTAGAACGAGTCTATGACAGTGAATCCAGGGATAGAAGAACCCTCTACGATGAAATAACAAATCTGAAGGAATTGAACCGGAAGATCAATGACGAAGCAGCAAATCTTACAAAGGCGCTGAAGGGAGACGCCCAGAAACAGGGGGCTTGGGGTGAACTTGTCTTGGAACGCATACTTGAAGAGTCGGGGTTGCGAAATAGGCATGAGTATGAAACCCAGACATCATTCACCGATGAAGAAGGTCTCCGTAAAAGACCTGATATTATTGTACATCTGCCTGATGATAAAGATATAATTATCGACTCGAAAGTCTCACTAGTTTCCTATGAGCGTTATCTCACTGCAGAAAGTGCTAGAGAACAGAAAAAGGGATTGCTTCATCATATAGCCAGCGTAAAAGCTCATATTAAAGAGCTTGCAGAGAAGAGTTATGATGAAATAAAAGAAATACATACCCTGGATTATGTCCTGATGTTTATCCCAATAGAGTCTGCATTTGTGGCTGCTATTGAAGGTGATCGACATCTGTTCAATGAGGCCTATACTAAGAACATCATAATCGTTTCTCCCTCAACGCTGTTGGTGACCTTGCGAACGATACACAATATCTGGAGGTATGAGCGGCAAAACACTAATGCACAAGAGATCGCTGAGAAAGCAGGGAGGCTCTATGACAAGTTTGTTATGTTCTTAGAGGCTATGGATGAAATCGATAAACATCTCGTAAAGACTCGTATGGCTTTTGATACTGCATGTAGCAGATTATCACGGGGTAAGGGAAACCTCATCAGCCAGACTGAGACGATAAAAAGATTAGGGGCAAAAACAAAGAAGCAACTTCCAAGACGATATGCAGCTGAGAATAAGAAGTTGTTGGATATCATAGATGATAAGGACTAATATGATGCGACCTTTTGTTAAGTACTTTTCTATAGTATTCTATAAATTTCCTGATATGAACGGTTATCTGCTGCCTGAATCGATGAAATAATCGTGAATCCGTGCATGTCCCGACTGATAATCGGTAGGATTCTTGATTTCTCAGATTTTAGATAGTATGATAATAATAGAAGGGAGAAATACTATGACAGAGAGAATATTGATTCCTTTAGATGGATCCGGCCTTGGAGAAGCTGCACTGAATTTCTTCAATTCCTTTATATGTGGATTATCTCCTGAAACCCATGTCATTGTGATTCTGATGCATGTGATCACCACGTTAACACATCAGTTAGATGTACACAGTGGCAGTTTCGGAACCGTCATCATTCCCTATACCCCGGAAGAGACCGAGAATATGAAGAACGAGTCTCGAATGTATCTAACCCGTATCGCAAAGAAGTTCAAGGACATCTCTATTGAAGTAAAGATTCACATTGTAATAAGTAACAACCCTGCAGAGGAGATTGTCAAAGCAGAAGAGACACTTTCTTGTGATCTGGTAGCCATGTCCACTCATGGACGGTCGGGTTTAAGTCGTTGGGCATTTGGGAGTGTGACTGATAAAGTCTTGCGTACTGGGAGTGTCCCTGTGCTTATGGTACGTGCTGCTGCTTCATAATCTTTATTGGATGAATGCCTAACCTTTTTTGGGGGGATTAACTGCAGTATTTTCTCATGACGGTGATCTTCATAAAGATTTGTATAGCGGGTAGTCCTCTCTTCAGTGACGCCCTTCTGGGAGTTGATTAAAAGAACACATGATCATCATCACATAAACACGTATGCCCCTTTGGTATGATGATGCACATTTTTAGAGAGTGTGCGTCAGTATATGGATATATCTTATTATTGCTTGGATGATTGTTATATTATTGCTGATCTATGATACTATAAGTATGTATTCTTCTTCTAGGTGAATAGAAGCAATAGGAAGGTGTCTATGATGTATGGCTCTCTGTTAGCAAAGTATAAGCTGGAGACTGGTGTTTCTTATATAGATTCTTTAACAAGGCTCTATACATATGGTGCTTTTCGTATGATATTGGATCTTCAGATGCAAGAGGCAATACACAAAGGGACTGTCTTTTCAGTAGGGTTTATAGATGTAGATCTCTTTTCACTATACAACCATGCCCATGGGCCTGTACAGGCGGACATCGCCCTCAAAAAGATTGCTGAGATTATAGGTGATTCACTAGGTGAGAATGATATGGCGGCTCGCTATTATTGTGATACCTTTGCAGTGATCTTCAATGAGCATGAGACCAAACAGGTCATGCTAGTTGCTGAACGTATAAGAAATAATGTGGAATTGGCTTTTTCGCGAGAGCTGACGGTGAGTATCGGTCTTGCCGTATGGTCTCCTGAGACAGAGAATATAGGTGACATTCTCAGAAAGGCAGAAAAATCCTTGGCGCAGGCAAAGATCAAGGGGAAGAATCGTGTCCATTTCCCTGAGAGTTCTCATTCTCTAGCAAAGGACAGTATCCCAAATGTGTTAGTAGTGGATGATGAGAAGACAAACAGATTCATTCTTGCCAGCCAACTGCGTCCATTGGGATATCATGTGATTATGGCTTCTAGTGGCGAGGAGACACTTTCGATTATAAAGAGAACTAAGGTGAACTTGATCCTATTGGATGTGATGATGCCAGGGATGGATGGATACGAGGTTTGTCGGCGTATAAAGAAGAATCCTGCTACTAGATTGATACCAATTATCATGATCACGGCATTAGAAGATACTGACTCACGAGTTCTAGGTATTCAAGCAGGTGCCGATGATTTTCTTACTAAGCCTCCTGTAAGAGAAGAGTTGATTGCAAGAACTCGTTCCCTTCTTACGGTAAACATGCTCAATCAGAAATTGACAAGGTTTGAGAACGTACTTTATTCCCTGGCAAATGCGGTAGAAGCAAAGGACCCCTACACACAGGGCCACTCAAAGAGGGTAGCAGATATGGGTCTGGCGATTGGACGCAAATTGAATCTTGAGGATACTCTCCTTCAGGAGCTTCATATTGGAGGATTATTACATGATGTTGGAAAGATCGGGGTTCCTGAGAAGATTTTGAACAAGAAAGCCCCTCTCACCTCTGTAGAACGGTTAGAAATAGAGAAACATACTGTTCTTGGTTATACCATATGTCTTCCCTTGAAAGAGAATCTTGGTTCGGCGCTTGAAGTGATCAGACATCATCATGAGCGGCTTGATGGTTCTTCGTACCCTGACGGCCTGAAAGG
>CAYYPJ010000198.1:0-1058 GCA_964473495.1 uncultured Spirochaetales bacterium | reverse complement strand
AATGAGGTTTCTATAGAATCAAGGATTATAGCTGTCTCAGACGTGTATGATGCTTTGACCACAAATCGTCCCTATCGAGAGGCTTTCTCGGTATCAGATGCACTTGGTATTCTTGATCAAGAGGTCGAATCAGGGAAACTTGATCCAGAGGTGGTAGCAATCTTGAAAACACTGATCTGACGTGAATTCTCTCGCGATGGCACTCTCTGCAACTATGAGAAAGCAGCCCCTGAAGGATTTGTGTTAGTACTGTCGGTAAAAAAGATCATTCCCCTGAGCTAATCAGATTGGATTCTCGATTGTCTTTTACTCTTTCCAATCATATACTGTGAGGTAAGGCTATTTATGTATGAGGATAGCTGTCCTTTCGGATATACATGCGAATATCTATGCCCTTGAGGCAATAATTCAGGAATTGAAACAGTTGAAGCCTGATACGTGACTATGAGTACTACATCCCAAGGGTCTTTCAGTACAGTCAGAGCAATCTGTCTCAGGAGCATGCTGCAGAGCTCACATCATGGCCGATATGCGACAAGCTGCCCTTACCAGAAAACCTCGTGTACATCCTTGAACATGCCAGAGTCCAATCTTCGGAATAGACTGGTAAGTTAAACAGTTCTCCGTTTTCTTAGAATATAACCCTGTTTGACCGGAAGTACTGTTTTTATATAGAAGGTCTTACCATGGTCAGCTTTCTTAATACGGTTTTTATCTTCATCATAAAGTTCAAAAGTGTTGTCTTCGATGAAGAGGATATCAGGACCTATGTACTCGATGATATCACTATCCAGAATCTGGTTCTTCACCACTAGCTCCCACATACCGTCTGTATGTGAAGCTCCAATAGATCCTAGAAATATATACTGTCGTACGTAACTTGTATGGGTCGATGCCTCAATAGAATCTTTACCAAAATAAAAACCTGTTGAGTATTCTCGTCGACTGACTTTATAGAGCTCATCCTTATATCCCTGCCACTGATCGGTTGGAAGCCCCTGTTCAAGAGCATCTAATCCCTTCCGATAGGCTCGTGTTGTGACTGCAGTATAATATAT
>CAYYPJ010000197.1:0-4824 GCA_964473495.1 uncultured Spirochaetales bacterium | reverse complement strand
GCGTACGGCTGACCTCCACCGGCAATACATCCGCCACGGCAAGCCATAACCTCAATAAAGTGATAGGGGGGTTCTTTGCCCTTGGCTCTGGCATCTCTGATCTCTTCAAGTAGTTCACGTACATTGCTCATTCCATGAGCTACTGCAACTTTGATTGGAGTACCATCAAAATCAACAGTCCCATGTTTGACTCCTTCCATACCACGAACGACTTCAACGTTGACATCCTTCATATTCTTTCCGGTCACGAGGTTATAGGCAGTTCTAATAGCAGCTTCCATAACACCCCCTGTATTCCCAAAGAGGGTACCGGCACCGGCATACATACCGATCGGGCTGTCTACTTCTTCATCAGGAAGATTTATGAAGTCAATACCACTGGCCTTTATCAGTCTAATCAGTTCTCTTGTGGTCAATACAAGATCGACATCCTGATATCCTGAAGCAAACATGTTGTCATCTCGAGTGATCTCATACTTCTTAGCGGTACAAGGCATGATGGCTACAGAAAAGATATCTTTGGGTTTGATATGAACTTTCTCAGCATAGTAGGTCTTCGTCAGGGCACCCTGCATCATCATAGGTGATTTCGCAGTAGAGAAGTTCGGAATCATATCCGGGTAATACTTTTCCATATAGTCAGTCCAGGACGGACAGCAGCTGGTAATCTGAGGGAGAGGACCTGACCCCTGGGTCAATCTTTGAACAAGTTCTGACCCTTCTTCCATGATAGTCAGATCAGCACCGAAGTTTGTATCGAATACAGCATCAGCACCAAGACGCCGCAGTGCAGCATAGATCTTTTTTGTGCAGATACATCCCGGATCAGCATCAAAGCCCTCTCCGATAGCAACGCGAACTGCTGGAGCTATCTGAACGACTACGTGCTTAGTCTCATCTCGTACAGCATTGAGAAAGTTCCTTGTCTGATCCTTCTCAAATATCGCACCAACAGGGCAGTGTGCAGAGCATTGCCCACACTTAATACAGGGGCTGTCTTCGAGAGTCAGATTCGCTGCAGGAGCTATAATAGTATACTCCCCTCTGCCTATGAATTCCAAAGCCCATACACCCTGCACTTCCTGACAAACTTGTGCACAACGTCCGCAATGGATACATTTCTCAGGATTGAGAACAATCGATGGTGTTGACTCATCTTTAGGGATGTCCCTTAATCTGACCTCATAGGGTTGTTCACGAATCCCAAATTCGGCAGCAATATTCTGAAGTTCACAGGAGCCGTTTCTACCGCAAGTAAGACATGAATTAGGGTGTGTCGAAAGAATAAGTTCAAGAACGGTCTTTCGAACCTGATGTAGTTCAGGATCATGGGTGATGATGCTCATCCCCTCTGCAACCGGTGTTGCACAGGCTCGCACCATCTTGGGTGAATTCACGAGTTTGACCACACACAACCCGCATGCAGCCCATGCAGGAAGATCCGGGTGGTAACAGAGTGTTGGTATATTTATTCCTATTGTCTTGGCAGCCTGGAGCAGAGTCATCTCTGCCGATACTTCTACCGGATTGCCGTTTATTGTCATATGTACAGTACTCAACTGTTTCCTCCTTATCTATCTGCGTTCTATCGAACGAAGATAGCTCCGAACTTACAAGTCTCATAGCATATGCCGCACTTGATACAGAGTTCGGGGTCGATTCTGTGGAGTTGACGCCGTTCACCTGTGATAGCGCCAACCGGACATTTTCTTGCACATGCAGTACAACCGATACATTTATCAGCTAAGATATTATAGGAGATCAAAGCCTTACACTTACCTGCTGGACATCGTTTGTCTTTTATATGTGCCAAGTATTCATCCTCAAAGTAATTGAGTGTTGAAAGAATCGGGTTTGGAGCAGTCTGCCCTAACCCACATAATGAAGCCTTCTTCATCGCATGACAGATTGCTTTCAATTTATCAATATCTTCCATCTCGCCTTTACCCTTGGTGATTCTATCAAGGATATTATAAAGAGATCTTCCGCCAATTCTACAAGGAGAACATTTACCACATGATTCTTCAACGGAGAAACCAAGATAGAATTTGGTGATATCGACAATACAGTCATCCTCATCCATGACGATCATTCCACCTGATCCCATCATAGAACCAAGGCTCATAAGACTACCATAATCAATTGGCATATCAAGGGATGCTTTTGTGATCACACCACCTGATGGTCCACCGGTCTGAACAGCTTTGAATTCTTTATTATCTGGTATTCCACCACCGATATCAAAGATGATTTCTCGTAAGGTGGTTCCCATAGGTACTTCAACAAGTCCGGAGTTTCTAATCTTCCCGGTAAGGGCAAAGACCTTAGTTCCCTTTGAGTCATCAGTACCGATCTTTGAGAACCAATCACCACCCTTTTGAATAATCACAGGGATATTTGCCAAAGTCTCAACATTGTTGATGACGGTTGGTTTGCCCCACAGACCCTTAACAGCTGGAAAGGGAGGCCTTGGTTTCGGCATACCGCGTTCACCTTGGATTGAGGCGAGCAAAGCAGTCTCTTCTCCACAGACGAAAGCTCCGGCACCAAGTCTGATCTCAATATCGAAATCGAACCCGCTTCCAAGGATATCTTTACCGAGCAGCCCGTATTCTCTAGCTTGTTTCATAGCGACTTCCAATCGTTTGATTGCCAGAGGATATTCTGCACGGATGTAAACAAATCCGTGGTGGGAACCACAGGTATGACCGGAAATAATCATAGCTTCCAGGATTGAATGTGGATCACCTTCCAAAGTGCTTCGATCCATATATGCACCGGGGTCTCCCTCATCAGCATTACATACGACGAACTTCTCCTCGCCTTCGGCCCTCTTAGTAAAGTTCCACTTCATCCAAGTAGGGAATCCTGCACCACCACGACCTCTGATACCAGAAATCTTCAACTCATTGACAACTTCATCCCGACTCATCTCAAAGAGTACTTTTTCAAGGGCTGCATACCCATCACGGGCAATATATTCATCGATGTTCTCAGGATCGATAATCCCGCAGTTTCTTAATACTATACGAAACTGCTTTTGGTAAAACTTGATATCTTCTACCTTCGCATGTTTCTTACTCTCTGATTTATCGTAGAGGAGTCTTTTAACCTCACGACCTTTTATTATGTGTTCACTGATAAGTTCCTTCGCATCTTCAGGTTTCACCTGAACATAGAAAGAATCTTCAGGAAGGATCTTTACGACAGGTCCCTGCGCGCAAAAACCGAAACATCCCGTCTTTACCACCTGAACATCGTCAGAAACACCTTGCGCTTTACACTCAGCAATCAGGTTCTTATAAATATCATTTGATTGGCTGGACTCACATGCAGTACCGCCGCAAACAAGTATGTAGTTCTTTATTGCCATTATTTGCCTCCATCTTTAATAATATCGGCTGCTGGTCTGTCATAAATGTGATCACTAACCATTCTTTTGTTCATAATGTGCTCATTCACGATTCTTTCGGCGACCTCTGCATCGACATTACCATAGATGACATCAGGCATGTCATCCATGATAACTTCCACAGTAGGCTCTACATAACACAGTCCCATACATCCGGTCTGTGTAACAGCCACATTGTCCAAATTATTCTCATCAATTGCCTTCAGAAAAGAATCTAAAGCATCTTTTGCACCGGCAGCAATTCCACAGGTACCCATACCCACAACAATTTGTACATTCTTGCCTTTGACATCTCGTTTATTTAATATTCTCTTCTTATCTTCCCGAAGTTTTCTAAGATCTTCCAAGGTCATCTTTGCCATGTAATTGGCCTCCTTATTTTCTCAATGAATCTTCCGTATACTCTCCAAGTTCTTATCCTGAGACTGAATAAAGTCTCTTAATAAAATAAGAGACTGACTCATATGCAAATTCCCAAGGATCTCTACTAATTCAGATCGATGTAATTCGTAACCATCATGTATGGTTCCACGCTCGACTGAACAGGCGATATGCATCTCAAAGTCTCCAGGATACGTTAATGCTGCTAAAAAAGTTGAGGGGATGTTCCCGACTGGAGGAGTGTCCATATGATCCTGAGGAAAAGAGAATGAAACGACTGTTCCCTTTCCTTCATCAGATGAGATTGACATCTTCCCATCTGTCATATGCACCGCCTGTTCTAGAAACGGTATCCCTAATCCTATCTTCCGTTTAGCATGTTTTTTACCATCGGTGTAGAACGGATCACGTGCTCGCTCAATCTCAGACGTGCTCATTCCCCTGCCGTTATCAGTAACAGAACAACTGATCATCTCCGTATTATCAGCCACAGCGATATATATATCTGAAGCATCTGCCTCAATCGCATTCTGTATGATATCTAACAGGAAATCACAAATCGATTCATGCATAGCAACTATTTCTTAAATTTAGAGATAATCTCAGGTAACCGATCTTTCGTTACTTTACCAAAGACTTCACCGCCGATAACCACCACAGGGGCAAGCCCGCAGCAGCCGACACAACGAACAGCTTCGATGGAGAAATGACCATCAGCAGTAACTTCGTTCGTCTTGATACCTAAAAGATTCTCAAGCTCTTCGATGAGAGTCGCCCCTCCCTTCAGATAACAGGCAGTTCCAAGACATACTTGGATATTGTACTTACCTGGTTTAGTCAGCTTGAAGAAATGATAGAATGTGATAACCCCGTAGATCTTCGCTAGGGGAACTTCTAGTAGCTCAGAAACCTTATCGGCAGCCTCTCTAGGAATAAAATCAAATTCCTCTTGTACCTTATGGAGAACCATAATTAGATTGCCGGGCTTCTCTTTCCACTCTTTGATAAACGCAAGGAGCTCATCAGAAAAC
>CAYYPJ010000196.1:0-4840 GCA_964473495.1 uncultured Spirochaetales bacterium | reverse complement strand
AGAAACGGTAACGTCTGCTGCGACTGGATCGGAGAAAACGGCGCCGGCCATTATGTGAAGATGGTTCATAACGGAATCGAATATGGTGATATACAGATCATCTGTGAAGCATACCAGTTTATGCATGAAGGGCTCGGGCTTTCTCATGATAAGATGCAGGATGTCTTTGCGCAGTGGAACACTGGGGATCTTGATAGCTATCTTATCGAGATCACACAACATATCATGGGAGTAAAGGATTTCGACGGTACGCCTCTACTTGATAAGATCCTCGATACAGCAGGACAGAAAGGAACTGGCAAATGGACAGGTATCAGCTCATTAGAGATGGGTATTCCAGTGACACTTATCGGAGAAGCCGTATTTGCACGATGTCTATCAGCACGCAAGGATGAAAGAGCAGAAGCTTCACAAAAACTGTCCGGACCAACTCCAAAGAAGCCTGAGGAGCAAGAGATCGAACAGTGGATCGAGGATGTCGGTAAAGCCCTTTTTGCAGCAAAGATCATATCCTACGCTCAAGGGTTCATGCTCCTTAAAGAGGCTGCCGGGGAGAAACGCTGGGAACTCGATTATGGGTCGATCAGCATAATGTGGCAGGGCGGCTGTATTATCAGAAGTGCATTCCTGCAGAAGATCAAGCAAGCTTTTGATGCTGATCCGGACCTAAAGAGCATACTGCTCGATGACTACTTCAAGACCTCTATCGATAACTCACAAGCGGCTTGGCGAAGAGTCGTCGCCAAAGCTGTTGAATGGGGAATCCCTATGCCGTCAACTTCTTCTGCTCTCAATTTCTATGACGGTTACCGCTTAGAACGACTCCCTGCCAATCTGTTGCAGGCACTGCGTGATTATTTTGGTGCTCATACTTATGAGCGTGTTGATAAACCAAGAGGAGAATTCTTCCACACAGATTGGACCAGTACTGGCGGCAATGTCACTTCCAGTACCTATAATACATAGAGAACCAGTGACATCCTCATACCATAGGCAGCACCGAAAGAATCAGGTGCTGTCTATGAAGATAAAATGGTTGAATCTATATTGACTATTTTAGATTCTTAGCGGATTAAACCCGCATCGAAAGATAAGAGATCGATAGGTGTTAAATTCCCTACCAGTCGTAAAACTTCTCTACAGTAATCTTAGTCACCTATGGTATCTAATCCTAATATCTCTTTGAGAGTTTCCTTCCCCAGTCTGTCGACTGTACGTCCATCCTCTCTGAAATCAGTCTTTAAGCATGCTGAAGCAATCTCAATCAAAGAAGAACAAACGGGGGTTCTTATATCTAATAATCTCCCGAAAGATTCAAGCATAACCAATCCCTGCGGTACATCCTCCGTAATATATCTTGAATCGCTTACATGCGGACCTGCTACAGATTTATTTCTGGCATAATCAAAGAACACTTCTTTTGCATCAATCGTAGAATCCTTGGAATTTCTAAATTTACAGGCTTCCACATATGAGATTGGTTTTATATGGAGCGCTTTCATTATTGCCATTTTCTCAGCATCAAGTTTCTCCACCAGATTCCAAACACTTGGAGTGAAGACTTCTTTGTACATCGAATAGGCTCCCTCCGAATATTCGATTCTAGGGATACTCATAATAGCCCCAATCGTATGAACTATAAGATTAGGGTTATTCAATGCAGCTTCCCCTACTGAATCCAACACAAAGAAATTGTAGCCCAACTGATCTAAGACAATCATTGCATCCTCTTTACGTGCAGGGGGATAGATACCAATGGGGTTTCTTACATTCTTAAATAATACCTGAACTTCCCCCGGTGCATTTATTCTGCAATCAAGGGGGGAACTCTCAGCCTCTGCAATAATCAAGTTCACATCTTTAGCAGACCTTCGTATAAAAGCTGAACTCAAATATCCAGGTTCCAGGAGTAATACTTGATCGTCTTTCAAGTAAGGGGATATTCTTTTTATCACTTCTTCGTGATAATTCGTTTGAATGAATAGTATGATTAATTGAGGCTCCTCCGAGAAAGCTTCACTGAACGAGGTTGTCACCTTGTGAATATGAGCAATACGTATTCCCTCTGAATCTTTAAAAAGAACTCTTCCATTGTTATGTAACAACCTAGTAAAATGCTTGTTATGGAGTGTCCTTGATGTTTTCAATAGCGTTACATCATGTCCTTTCAAACTTAGATCTGCTCCCAGAGCTGTGCCTCCATTGCCGGTACCTGCAATTGTAATGTTCATACTTTTCCACCTTATCTTTTTTTTACTGATACCGCTCACATTCGTTCATTGACGTTGTTTCACACAACCTCATACCCAACATATAGGTATTGGCACAATATGAGCGGGCGACGAATAATCCCATAAATTTGTTAGACGTCATTCAATTAACTGGAGAACAATATCCACTTGGATATTACTCTAATATGTTAACGGTTGTGTTCTCCGATCGTCATGTATACCTGTAACGACAGACATTTTTATTCCTGCTGTTCTGCCACAGATTGTATTATTTTCACCTCAACAGAATGAATTCTCATACATATGAGACGATATGTATGACATGCGAAGCTTTAGAACGACATGATCCTGTCCCCATTCTCTTGCCACAATCTCAACTATGGTCACAATGGGGTTTTCTCATATCAAAACCAATACTATTGGCTTTCTTGTGAGGTGCAATCTATAAGATATGATGATAAGCTCTATCAGTTTTTTTCTGTGCACACAGTACTACGTAGGTAATTCTCTACTACATTTTCCGGAATATTGAGAGTAAAGTAAGATGCCTACAGATACAAGCTAATCAACGCTATGGTCTTCATCCGATGTGTTTATAACATGTATTATATAGCAAGATAACTTTTTGTGCAAGCAACCGCATTTCTTCTAGAAAAAACGCATCAATAGGAACTTTAACTGATTACTTTATTTGAATACCATGGAATTTGTATATGGGGGTAAACAAGCCGGCCGAACTATGCCAATCCCAATTTCTTTGTATGTCTTTTCAGGTCAGCTGCTGCCTTTTTCGGGATATCAGCTCGCAAATTGTCAGGCTTGATGACTCCGAAGATATACATGAGTTTCTGGACTTCCACCACCATTTCCATCCAGGTCCCCTCTTTGGACTTTCCCTAATTCTGCAGTTTTCTACCACTCTTAATGCAATCTTACGCTCAAACTCGACCTCACGGCTTCGAATCCAATTCTGGATACTGACCACTGGTCAGGCTTTGTCAGACTGGAAGTTTCTCATGGCTATATGTATGGCGCCGAAACGGCGCACCAAAAGTCAGGATAGCATACTTTTCTTACGGAATAGCCCTCATGCCATTACCACCGCCTTAGGCGGTGGGTTTCTAAGTCTCACTAAATCTTCACAAGGCTTCTTTAACAATGGATTGAGATCGACTTCGTCAGTTTTGATGTATTTCTGCATTTATCACTTTGGGGGCAACACAATTCTCCAGGTTAGCCATCAATCGAGAGCCTTGAACCAAACATTCATACTCTCTATTCTTCCAGATATATTTGTATTGTTTTTTAACCGACCTCCGAATTGATATCCTAACTTGCTAAACGTCACATTCATTCCCGGTGACATCGCCCGGGCAATTGTGTATGCAGTTTTGAATTTTTTCTTCTTCATTTCATTTTCCATTCGAGTAAGAAGCTGTTGCCCAAACTTGTTCCCTCGCCACTCAGGGAGTGTCGCAAAGTCTGTCATTTCCACATTAGCAGCTTCTTTGTCTGTTTCCGCCGATGAAACAGCTGCCAATCCACCCTCTGTTTCAATACCAAAATAATCAATATGATTTTGCATGGTTTCTAAAAGATAGTCAGGGTCATGGATTGGGAATGGATAAGACGGAAAAACATCTTGGTATATTTTTACCATATCGGATATATCCGTTTTATCACACTTGCGTAAAACAAAACGGTTATCCAGACATGATACTTTGCCTGCTGATCTTTTTTTTAAGGCAATTTTCAAGATATCGTCTATTTTATCAATATCTGGTTCCTTGATGCGTTCAGTATTTAGATAATATCCCATAAATATGGCGGTTTCCTTTCCTGAATAAAATCCTGGAATTCTGGCTTCTTCCAAATAACCGGCAATTAAAAAGTTCTTTGCTATACTCTCCGGCACTTTTCCAAAAATTTTTGAATATCCATTTGTTTTCGCCAGGTCAATAAGTTCATAGGGGAGTTCTGCCGATGGCAATGATGTTATTTTCATCAGATAAATACGGTCGTTATAGTACCCATGTTGGAGAACACACCCTTTATATTTTTCTATTTTGTCTTGCGTCAACATTGGCTGCGCCTTTCTAGTCGGCCGTTTTCTGCAGGAACAAGTGTTATTGTATCGTCATAATCTGCCAATAGTTTTGCTATTCCCACTGACCGATATTCAGGTGCATCTTCCAGGGGAAGTTGCAAGTTACATTGATCACAATTTCTGTCACAAAAAGTCGGCTCATAAGAATCAGGTTCTTTATAGGTTGTTATGACTCCCTCATAATTCCTCAAAATTACCTTATTAGTAGACCCTGAAATGAGGTAATTTGGCATAACCGGGATCTTGCCAGCGCCTCCAGGAGCATCAATCACATAGGTTGGCACACAAAATCCGGATGTATGGCCAATCAAGCTTTCAATAATTTCAATTCCTTTACCAACAGGAGTTCTGAAATGACTTAATCCTTCAGATAAATCACACTGATACAAATAGTAAGGTCTAACCCTGTTTGCGACGAGTTTATGGACAAGAGAAAGCATGATTTTCGGACAATCGTTCACGCCGGAAAGCAGGACCGATTGATTACCAAGAGGAATACCTG
>CAYYPJ010000195.1:0-4923 GCA_964473495.1 uncultured Spirochaetales bacterium | reverse complement strand
GTCGTCTCCATGTTAATACGTGTTCTGTGAATACGATAACTTGCTATGAACAAAAGATATTCACTCATGGGATTGTATATATTGATCTTGCTTTTGACTTAGGTGATGTGGATTCTCAGCTGCTTGATCTGATGCCGTTGTTCAGCAGACTTATCTATATGACAGGAATCCCCGGTTTTTCCTATGATCTGGTCTCCCGTATGCTTGCAGAGAAGACAGGCGGGTTTTCCAGTCGATTGGAAGTCTCTTCTAATCCGCTGCAGCGACATCTGGTTTTTCGTGTGAAGATGCTGCAGGAAGATGTACACGAAGCTTTGGATCTGATTCGAAAGGTTCTATTGACCTCTGAATTGTGGGATGTGAAACGTATCCGCGATATTATTCTGGAACAGCGAAGTGATTTTTCCACAAGCATCATCCCTTCAGGAAGTGCATATGCAGTGCTGCGTGCAGCTTCTAAGATAAGTAATGCCGCAATGCAGGATGATAGGTGGAAAGGGTTGGGGCAATGGGATCTGCTTAATTCGATTGATGAGACAGATGATCAGATACTTCTTGATATCGCAAGTCAGCTTGGAAAGATCAGAGACATGGTACTGGTGCGAAACAGACTAGTGATCAATCTTACCTGTGACGAGGAAGCGATTGCGTGTGTACGACGTGAAGTACGTCTGATGACTGACGAACTTCCGTTGGGGGATAGGGTAAACAGCAATGATAATAGGGAGCCGCTGCTTCCTGATGTAGATGCTGTTCAGATCGGTGAGACGTTCCTGATACCTTCTCAGGTTGCATATACCGCACTGGTCTGTAATGCAGACCCGTTCGGCACTTCTGAGCAGACTGCCCAATCCATACTGACTCATATCCTGAAGACAAATCAGTTTTGGGAAGCAATACGAGTTCTTGGAGGGGCCTATGGAGTCTCTGCCTCGATTGATCTGCTGGAAGGTACCTGTCAGTTTACTTCATACAGGGATCCTCGTATCGTCGATACGTTTGCTGATTACCAAAATGCTCTTGAGTCGATCTCCTCCGGTACACTTGCTGATGAATTAGTCGAGCTCTCAGTGATTTCTCTCGTTGGAAAGGATGTACGACCGATGACTCCTGGAGAGAAGAGTTATATAGGATTCAAGCGTATGCTCTACGGGATCAGCGATGATATTCGTGAGCGGCGTCGAGAACAACTGCTTTCCGCGACTCGTGCCGATGTGATACGGGCGGCACAGTTATTATTGCAGTATCTAGACAAACAGCGGTCTATCGTTGTTCTTAGCAGTCAGGAGATGTATATGAAGGATCGTGAACGATTGCCGAAGTGCCTCCAGGAGGCATCTATTCTGCCTCTTTAATGCTGTGTGTCACTTATCCAGGGTGGTCCCCCATACTTTATGCAGCTCATCACGTTTGGTGATATTTCGTAACCGAATGACGACACATTGACTTATATCTGCTTTGCCTTTGGCAATATCTTCAGCTAGTGCATGGCAGGAAGGGGCCCCGCAGAGGCCGCAGTCGATTCCCGGTAGAGTCTTAATGACTTTCTGGTACTTGTCCATCTTTTTCAGGGCTGCTTCAATATTATCATCGAACTGGTATGCTGATTTTTCCTCTATCCTGTCTTTTTTCATATACTGCTGCAGGTAGGGTGCTTGCTTTCTGATCATTGCTTCCTGTTCTTTGGTGATATCTTTCATGTTGAGAGACCTGTGCGACAGACGTTCTTTGGTCAGAAATCGATTACCAGGGGTCAGAACACCTCCGGCGCATCCTTCATCACATGCACGAAGTTCAAGGAAGTCTATATTCTTCACTTCATCATTCTCAAGTTTCTCTAAGAACTCAATAACATTATGAATCTCATCGATTGCCAGAGTTCTTCCCGGGACTGTGCTGCTTTCTCCCGAAGTCAGGCTCCATAAGCCTGCTTCCGGAGTGAGGGGCGGGATCGGTGTGATATCTGCCGATTTTGTCAGACGTTTCTTGTTCTTTGAAATATTTCGTTGAACAAGATTGTAGAGATAATCCATATTGATCACTCCGGTGAATATATCTTCAAGGTGCCCCTGCTTCGGTGATTTGATGTTGGCGATCTTTGCTGCACATGGGGTGACATAGAAGATCCCGATATCCTCATCCGGAATCTGCATATCTTCCAGTTTGTGTTTGATATACATAGCGGTGATCTCTACAGGGGGACGAAGCAGATTGATATGTTTTACGAGTGAGGGATATTTGATCTGAATCAGCCTGACAATAGCAGGGCAGTAGGATGATATAACCGGTTTGTCATCTGCATAGGTACTGAAGCGGTTTCCGATAGTCTTCAAGATATCGACACCAAACTCTGCTTCAAACACATCGGTAAACCCGATATCCATCAATGATGTATAGATGAAACTTTCTGGTATATCATCAGCAAATTGACCGATAAAAACAGAAGGAAGTATGGCGATACGTCTGGTATAACTGAATATCTTCTCAAAGTCATCCTGCTCTACGACGATGGCTGAATAGGGACATGCCTCCATGCATTGGCCGCAATCTATACAACGGTCGGGGTCAACATGTGCTTTCCCGTGAAAAAGTCTGATAGCCTCGGTAGGACAATTTCTCATACATCGTGTACAGCCTCGACAGAGATCCTCCCGTACCGTCAATGCATGGTGGAAATTCTTTTTTTTCACTGATCATGCTCCTGAAAAAGAATGCGTATATTGATCGAAGTCCCGTTTGTCGTTGATTCTATATCAAGGGAATCTGAGTTGTTCTTGATGTTTGGCAGCCCCATGCCGGCACCGAACCCCATTTCTTGTACCTCAGACGATGCTGTGGAGTATCCTTCTGACATGGCAAGGTCTATATCGGGTATCCCCGGACCGGTATCTGCCACATGAATGTCTATATGATCAGGTAAGATCTCGCAAGTCAGATTTCCTCCATAAGAATGAGCAACTACATTGACTTCTGCTTCATAGAGTGCAACAACAACGCGTTTTATGATCTTCGGGGGGATATTCAGTTGTTTGAGTACCCGCTTGATCTTACTTGACGCCTGCCCTGCATGAGAGAAGTCTCCTGCCTTAATAGTAAATGATTGATTCATGCGTTCCCCTTCTCTAGTAGATGGGATTCAAGCCGTTGTGGTATAGTAAGTAGCTTGATTTGAACATAGAATAGGAAGTTGTCATGATCACAATCTCATTCTCATTTGCCAGCTCGATCATGTCCTTTGTAGGAGTTTTCCCCCGTACAAACAGAATCTGGGATATATCAGACATCTCGGCAGTCCTGATAGCTTGAATATTCGAAAGCCCCGTAATCAGCAGAATGTCATCATCAAGCAGGGTAAGTACCTCACTCATAAGATCAGATGCAAAACCCAATTTCACTTCTCGATCAAGGAACTCTTCTCCATATACTACTTTCCCGTCTGTGCTCCGAATCACTTCTCTCAATGTCATATATGATCTCCTCTTGGATAAAGAGTCTTTATCAGAGCGAATCATGATCCTGAACAAGTATATGATGTATATACTTGTTCACTCTTCTTCTCTCATTATTATGATTATGGGCTCATACATCAACCCCGTCCCTTTTGTAAGCGGACGGTTTCCAGTATAGTTGTGCTATGAAAGATGAAGATATCTCTACCATAGTAGAAGAGCTTGTCTACCGGCGAATGAAGATTGCCGGAGTTGAGCTGCCTGAAGATATGCAGAAAGCTTTGGAAGCTGCTGCGGCAGATGAGCATGTTTCACCGCATGGCTCGATCATCCTGCACGCAATACTTGAGAACCTCACAATAGCCCGCAGGACAAGACTTCCCATGTGTCAGGATACCGGCATGGTCCTGGTATTCCTTGATATAGGAGAAAGGCTGAATATCTGTCTTGGAAAACTGAAGGATGCGATCAGCAGGGGGATTGAGAAAGCCTATAGAGACGGTAGTTTTCGTAAGTCTGTCGTGGAAGAACCGGTATTCGATCGTGTGAATACGGGGAATAATCTTCCGGCTGTATTCCATATTGAGATTGTTCCCGGTAACAACATTGGGGTTCATCTCCTCTTAAAAGGATTCGGCAGTGAGAACTGCAGCGGTCTACGTATGTTGAATCCCACAGCAGGAGAAGAGGGAGTGATCGATGCTGTTGTTGATATCATGAGAAAAGCCGGAGGGAAACCTTGTCCTCCTGTAGTGATCGGAGTGGGGATCGGAGGAACCGCTGATAGAGCTGCAGTGCTCTCAAAACGGGCACTTTTACGTAAAGTGGGTTCTCATCATACGGATCCAAGATATGCAGCGGTTGAACAGAAGATTCTTGATCGTGTACAGACACTTGATATCGGACCGGGAGGACTGGGGGGAGTCCCGACAGCCTTAGGTGTTCTCCTTGAGCATGATGCTACCCACATAGCCGGGTTGCCGGTGGCTGTGAGTATAAATTGCTGGGCCGACAGGAAGATGCACCTTATCCTGGATGCTGAAGGAAGAGAGATATGAGACATACCATACAGCTGCCGCTGGAGCAGGCAGATATTGATCGATTACATATCGGTGATGAAGTTGTACTCTCAGGTCCTATACTTGTAGGGCGTGATCAAGTCCATAAAAGGCTCTCTGATACACTTAAGAAGACAGGAAAGACTCCTGTGGGTCTTACCGGGGAGACCATCTTTTATATGGGACCCGCACCGGCTCCTGAAGGACGTGTCATAGGGGCCTGTGGTCCTACGACTGCCGCCAGAATGGATCCTTTTGTCGAAATACTGCTTCATGCAGGACTTCGCGGAATGATCGGGAAAGGACCGCGCAGCCATGAGGTCCAGCGTGCGATCAGTACGTATCGCGGAATCTACTTTGCTGCGTATGGGGGTTGCGGGGCTCTCTATGCGGAGTGTGTGCGGAGCGTTGAATTA
>CAYYPJ010000194.1:0-4957 GCA_964473495.1 uncultured Spirochaetales bacterium | reverse complement strand
AGCCCTCTCACGCCGATGGTACTACGGGTAAGCCGTGGGAGAGTAGGTAATCGCCAGTTTTTTTATGTCAAAACAGTTGGTTTGAGGCCAATAGAGATCTAGTAAGATTTGGATAATAGGTAATAAAGTTATTCGATAAAGCAAACACACACAACAACAAGTTGTTGTGGAACAGTAGGTACCAAACATGGTGCCATGAATTCAATAGATGACATCTGACATGTATATCCAGCCGAACATCCCCAATGTTTCACGTCTAGAATTTGTAATCAGGTAATATATCTATTTGAAAATTTCAAAGAAGAGGAAATAATGAATAGATTTGATGAATTAGGGTTGTCGGAGCAGACATTAAAAGCAGTACAGGCTCGCGGATTTGAAGAACCTACCGAGATACAACAACGCTGTATTCCACTACTGCTGCAGGGAAATAAAGATATTCTTGGACAGGCACAAACTGGTACAGGCAAGACAGCTGCTTTCGGGCTGCCTATTCTCGACACGATAGATATCCACAACAATGCAGTACAGGCACTCATACTTACCCCTACACGAGAATTGGCAATTCAGATCGCCGAGGAGATTAACTCATTCAGGGGTAATCGAGCTATACACATCGCAGCAATTTATGGCGGACAGTCAATAGGACTGCAGATTGGGCAGCTGCGTAGAGGGTGTCATATAGTAGTAGGTACACCAGGACGTCTTATTGACCATATAAGACGAAAGACATTACGATTGAATTCTATAGAAATGCTAGTACTCGATGAAGCAGATGAGATGCTGAATATGGGGTTCATTGATGATGTAGAGATCATACTAAAAGAGATCCCGAAGACACGAAGGATGATGTTGTTCTCAGCTACCATGCCGCGACCTATCCTACATCTGGCTGAGAACTATATGGGATCTTATGAGAAGATCATGACGCAACATAAAGATATGACAAGCGGCTTGACCGAGCAGATCTATATTGAGGTTCAAGAGTATGAGAAGCTAGAAGCTCTGCGACGTGTTGTCGATATAGAAGAGGACTTTTACGGGCTGGTATTCTGTCGAACGAAGAATGGATGCGATGAAGTTGCAAGACGTCTTTCCAATAGTGGGTATGCAGCCGAAGCATTACATGGCGATATGTCACAGGCACAACGGGAAAAGGTCCTAAACCAGTTTCGTAAGAAAATAATTTATATGCTTATTGCTACCGATGTCGCTGCACGTGGTATTGATATACAAAATCTTTCACATGTCATTAACTATTCATTGCCGCAAAATCCGGAGAGTTATATACACCGAATAGGGCGTACCGGTCGTGCAGGGAAACAAGGAACTGCAATAACCTTTGTGACCCCCTCAGAATACCGAAAGATACAGTATATAAAGCGAGTTACAAAGACTGATATCAATAAGAAGAATCTGCCGAATGTGGATCAGCTGATCGCTTTGAAGCGAGACCGGGTACTTCACCAGATTGACAGTGCTGTCGATGGACATAAGCAGGATGATTTCTTCACAATGGCACATCTGTTAGAGGAGCAATATGACGTGACAGAGCTCATTGCCGGGCTTCTGAGAAGCCAGTATGGAGAACAACTTGATAAGCGTAACTATAAAGAGATTGGGAAGACGACTTCACCAAACATTCAGAAGTCAACACGGTTGTTTATTGCTAAAGGGAAAAAACATTCGATGACAAAACGATCGCTTGTGGAGTACATCACCAAAGTCTCTAAAGTTTCAGGGAATCTGATAAATGAAGTTCAGGTTTTTCAGGATTTCTCATTTGTATCCGTTACCCTGCGTGATGCAGAAAAGATCATTGAGGCATTCAGACGCAGTAAACCGGGGAAACGGTCTATTGTATCAAAAGCAAAAAATAGAAAACAATCTTCAAGATAATATTCACAGATGAAGCAGCATGATCTTTCATTGAAGCTGCCGACTAACTGGAGTGACAAACAGCCACTCCGGTTAGTTCCCAACAGATTCTGTATGCCGTAAAATAACCAGGCATCTGAACATTTCATATAATCAGCTATTTCGACGATGACAACTGTCTCGTTGATATCATGTGTACCATCAATGGCGGATTATTCTTATATGTGATATAGCTTATCAGCAAAATGTCCAAAATTAGCAAGATCCAGCATATAATAATCCTAGACACGGTTATACTTCATGCTATACTAGGTGCAAGGTGTTTTAGGATATGATCAAGCTCTTTAAGCCAACAATAAAAAGAAAGGATATGGATTCGGTTTTAGGCACACTTGTCGATGAACAACTTGGCCCCGGATTAAAGAATCAGGAGCTCGCTAAATTGCTTTGCAGCGACATGGATGCTATAGATGCATTGGTTGTAAGAACGTATCCTCGTGCATTGACCATTGCACTCAAGACGCTCCAGTTAAAACCTGGTGATCGTGTAGTGATCTCCCCCTTATCCCCTCCCTGCTATATATGGTTATTGCAGGAGTTGCACTTAGAGATAGTCTTTGCAGATGTCGACCCACGGACAGGTTGTCTTCAAGCTGGTCAGATTAAAAAACTCTCTGCCAATATCCCTGATGCGATTCTGCTGCATGAACCGCTCGGTAATCTTGCAGAAGTAGAAGCTTTTCGAGGATTGTCGATCCCTATTATAGAAGATATAACACAGAGCATTCATAGTCGAAAAGATGGGCATATGGCAGGCTCTCTCGGGCATGTGCTGGTTGTTTCCTTTGAAGATGATGCAATGCTATCGGCTGGAGGAGGGGCAGCAGTACTGGTTAAGAACAAGAAGTATGACTCATTTATGCTCGACTACACAAACTTCGGTATGCATTATGATCTTCTTCCAGATATTAATAGTGCTCTTGTGATGAATCAAATGAGAGTGCTCGATAAGTTGATCGAGAAAAGGGAAAGTTACTTTGAGACATGCCGACATGCTTTGATGAAGACAAAACACCAATTGATCAATGAGCACAATGATCAGACTCATCATAATGGATACACCTTTTCGGTCTTATTGGACTCGCGTGTGAAAGATGTACAGAAATATGTGAAGAAATATAAAATAGAGGTAGCTATGCCCTTCGAGCAGTGTGCATTAACTATGATGCAGATCGATCGTACAGATTTTCCTAATAGTGTTCCATATATATTACGTGCTATGATTTTTCCATTATATCCGTTATTATCAAAAGATCAGCTTATGACATTGGTACGGGTGTTATCAACATTGCCATAGATGTTGAGGGAGTTATAGCTTGAGAAAAGTAGAAAAAGTGTTACTGGTTGTGAATCTTCATAAATTGGATGCACAACGTCTGAGTTCCGAGATCACATCATATCTTGAACATAGAAACATTACAGTGAAAGTCTTGGGTCTCACCGGCAAGACACAACCTCCGAAAATAGAGAGAGCAGATCTCGCAATCAGTCTCGGTGGTGACGGTACTGTATTGTTCTGTGCCAGGATGTTGCAGGACTTAGGGATTCCTATATTAGCGGTAAACCTGGGAACCTTTGGATTTATTACTGAAGTATCTGTTGATGAATGGAAAGAGGCCTTTGAGAAATTCTGCTCTGGGGAGACGATTCTTTCGCACAGACTCATGTTTCGTGTCACGGTAAAACGAAAAGACAAGAATATTCTCCTTGGACATGGCCTGAATGATGTTGTTGTCAATGCGATCGGCATATCAAAGGTGGTAAAACTGGAACTGCATTTGAATGAGACCCTTCTTGGGACATTTCGATCAGATGGTATCATCGTTGCCACTCCTACTGGATCAACCGCATATAGCCTCGCAGCAGGAGGACCCATTGTTGATTCTGAGATGGAAGCATTGATAGTGACCCCCATCTGTCCATTCACGTTATCTAACCGTCCTCTTGTGGTATCAGGTAATGATATTATCAAGATAAAAGTCATGCCTAAGCAGCGTACTACGATAAGCTTGACCATCGATGGGCAGGAGACACTTCCTCTGGAAGAGGGGGATGCTATCATTGTGGAGAAGTCACGAAGCAGGGTACTGCTTGCACTTTCAAATAAAAGAAATTTTTATGAAGTAGTTCGGTCTAAGCTCCAGTGGTCTGGAGGTTTACATGCTTGAAACACTCACGATAAAGAACTATGCCCTTATATCAGATATACATATTAAGTTCTCTTCGG
Source organism: uncultured Spirochaetales bacterium (assembly GCA_964473495.1). Classification (GTDB taxonomy): domain Bacteria; phylum Spirochaetota; class Spirochaetia; order CAKZLE01; family CAKZLE01; genus JAIPFY01. The sequence continues at coordinate 792 of CAYYPJ010000194.1, read as the reverse complement.
GGTTCAACATACTCACCGGTGAGACCGGGGCCGGTAAGTCAATCTTGATTGGGGCACTCAGTCTCTTATTAGGGGAGAAAGGAGATACCTCGAAGATCAGGACAGGCTGCGAACAGGCAAGTGTCACAGCAACTATCCTAGTTGAGAGCGACTCTTTGCGCCGGTGGCTTGAGGAACATGAGATGACCTGTGAGGATGGGATACTGCTGGTAAGAAGAAGTTTACAACGTACTGGACGCGGAACTATACGTATACAGCATGAACCGGTCACACGGAAACTTCTGAGAGATCTCTCCTCATTACTATTTGATCTTCATGGACAGCATGAGCATCAATCTCTCCTGCAGCCCGCTGTACAGCGGAAGATGCTTGATCGCTATGGGGATTTGGAACAAAAGGTATCGGCCTTCTCAGACTTGTTCCATGAGTTTTTGGCGGTACAGGAAGCGGCTGAAGTCTCTAAGCGTAATGAACGAGAATCAATACGCGAACGTGATATGCTCTCGTATGCCATAGAAGAGATAGAGGCCTTGCATATAGAGCGGGGTGAGGATGAGGCGTTAGAAAAGGAGCTGGCCATCTTATCGCAGCATGAACGTCTCCTCTCAGATATTGGACAAGTGAAGGGGCGACTTGATCTTACCAATGGATCTCTCTCCGGTATCGCCGAGAGTGAACAGTATCTTGAAGATGCAGTAGAGATCGATGAATCTTTGCAGTCTCTTACCGATCGACTGCATAGTGTGCGATATGAACTTGAAGACGTGCTTGAAGAGGTCCGTCACTATGCAG
>CAYYPJ010000193.1:0-5001 GCA_964473495.1 uncultured Spirochaetales bacterium | reverse complement strand
GGAGAAGGAAGGACAAGCCCTGTATTGTGTAGATACAAAACAAACAGGAGAAAGCCTTTCCACTTCCGTGGATGCCTGTCCTCTGTTGATACACTCCCATTCCATGCAACCCCACTACACATTAATACTTAAGGAGTACCACCATGAATGTGGTAGTTACTATTGTAAGTGCCGGATCTCACACTAGTGGTTGACCATCAATATACTCTGATGCTTCAATATTGTAGAATCTTTTCGAATCCTGTATGCTTAGGGTTATGCAGCACAAATCGGAGGGGGAATAGTATGGCAGAAGTAACCATCATTTCATTAGGCGGATCCATCATCGTTCCAGATTCAGTTGATAGTGAATTTATCAAAGCATTCAAAGATGCCGTCATTTCGTATCTAGACGCTGACAAAAAGCGAAAGATCGTAATGGTGACCGGTGGCGGAGCTGCTGCCAGAGTCTATCAAAAGGCCTATAGAGAAATTGTCAGCAGCGCATCGACATATGATCAGGATTGGATCGGGATCGCGGCAACCCACTTGAATGGTACATTGATCAAAGCAGTCTTCCCTGAACATTGTGTTGATCCATTAGTGACCGATCCCACTTCATCTATAAAGTTCAACGGACAGATCCTGATCGCAGCCGGATGGAAACCGGGGTTCTCCACCGATAATGATGCAGTAGTCCTTGCAGAACGTTTTCATGCACGACGTGTAATCAATCTTTCCAATATAGCTAAAGTATACTCTGATGATCCAAGGGAGAACCCGGATGCAGTCCCTCTTGATCATATCGGCTGGGATGCCTTTACCGCAATGGTTGGTAGTGAATGGATACCGGGAAAGAACGTTCCTTTTGACCCTGTCGCGGCAAAACATGCAGCAGAACTTGGATTGGAAGTCATCACTGCAGCAGGAAGGAACATTGAGAATGCTGTTGCGATTCTCAATAACCGGGACTTTGAAGGAACGACTATCGGACCCGAAGCATAAGCACATTCATCCCTCAAAAAATCGGTATTTCCAATGCCATATGGGATCACAATACAGGTCAGGAAAAGGATTGCCGGCCGTGAAGTCAGGAATCCATGGTGCTTCATCTCCGAGTTCCTGGATGTATCCATCTTCTATGTCCATGGATTCCAGCAAAGAGAGCAGCTGATGATATTCATCTTGAGAGACACATCTGGTGATATTACTTGCAGGATCTAGAGGAATATACTGAACCATAAGAGAGAGTATACCCTCTATACCAATACGTTCCTTATGCCATGAAAGAACGGCTTCTGTATTCCCCATATGTCCCGGCAAGACGAGGTGACGAAGGATCACACCCTGCAGTAATCGATCAGCATCCCATACCAGCGGATGCCTTTCAACCATGTACTCAATAGCCTTTGTCGCCGCACTCCCGTAGAAAGCTTTGCCGCATACCAGAGAACTGACTGCAGGACTGAGCGTCTTCATATCGGCAAGGTAGATATCTATCAGATCATCTATCACACGCAATGCTGATACTGATTCAAACGAAGAGGTGTTCCAGATAATCGGTATCGAAAGACCCTGCACCTTGGCCGATCTAAGACCAGCCGCTATTGAAGGAATAAAATGAGTCCCGGTGACCAGGTTAATGTTCGCCGCCCCTGAACGCTGAAGGACAAGACAGATATCGGCCAGCTCTTCGGTTGTGACCATCCTGCCGTATCGCTCTGTCTCAGGACTGCTTATCTGACGGTTCTGGCAATCAAAACACCCCAGAGGACACCCGGTAAAGAATATCATACCAGATCCGCGATACTTATCATTCTCGACACTGATACAGGGCTCTTCCCCCCGATGAATCCCGGCAAAAGCAATCCGCATGTCAGATGACTCGCCACAGATGCCAAGCTGACCTTCTGTTCTATCTATACCACAGGAATTCGGACACAATCTACACGCCCTATAGCGTGTCCTTGGATCATTGCTCATCAGTATGCTTCACTTTTCTAATAATCTGTTTCATCATGATGAACCCTCGTCTGTGTAGATCATCGCTGCGGAGAAGTGATACTTCTTTTTCTATGATATCACGAAGTCCACACGCCTGCGACCTTCGAATGAATGCCAGTGACCTCACCCCGTACAATGGGGAATATGGTCCACTGAGAAATCCCGGGATAACCCAGCGCTTTTGAGATACAAACTCGAGGATCCAGCTGACTAATGAACCGACTGCGAACAAGATCCCTGTATCGAGTACAAAGATCATCATGATCGAAGCCTCTCTGCTGCTGATAATCCGCTCTGAACCATACTGCCACCGAAAAAGACTATGGAGAGCTCTGCGAAATATATCTTATCCGTTGCCGTCTTTCGGTGCATCTCTTTCCTACATTCTTTCCTGCATAGCATCTACGTATGAAATATCATAGCATGATCACTACCAAGAGTCTTCTTCCATTATGCTGTTTGTTCGATATGAAGGATAGATCGTAACCGTAAGAGCCATGCAATATTTCATAGCTTCCAGATCTCTTCATCTGTATACCCTGCTTTCCTTGTGCCCCACTCAGTCCATTCCCCCTATAGACTCCATAGTATCTCTGATCATTGATCTTCACCTTAGGATTCATAATGTCCGGACAATCTCTAAATTCATGGCACTCCCGTGTATGATTGGTATAGCCATATATGAATCTCATGCTATACTACATACATAAACTGCAGATAAGCAGGAGGATTCTACTATGGCAATAACATATGATGATATCGCAGGGATGATCGATCATTCATTGCTTCACCCCACATTGACAGATGCTCAATTGATCGAAGGATGCGAGATCGCCTTACACTATAGAACAGCATCAGTATGCATTAAGCCTTATGCCTTACCGTTCGCCGTCTCTATACTAAAAGGCTCTCAAGTAAAGATCGGTACAGTTGTAGCGTTTCCTCACGGGAACTGTGATATCAAAGTAAAAGAGCATGAGGCACGTCAGGCGATCAACGATGGTGCTGAAGAACTTGATATGGTGATCAATATAGGCAAGGCATTGGGAGGGAACTGGGATTTTATCGAGTATGAGGTCATGACGGTAAACCAATTGGCCATCGACCACGGGGTTCTCCTGAAAGTCATTTTGGAAAATGACTTCCTCGGCGAAGAGGAGATCATGGAGGTCTGCAAGATCTGTTCTTCTTTGAAAGTTCCTTTTGTCAAGACATCAACCGGATTCGGATTTGTCAAACAGCCCAATGGATTCTATGCTTATAAAGGTGCGACTCTCATGGATATTGAGATCATGAAGGAGTTCATAAAACCGCCGACAAAGATCAAAGCTGCCGGAGGCATACGAACATTAGATGACGTCCTTCTCATGAGAAAGATCGGCGTATCCCGAGTCGGTGCTACCGCAACGGTAACAATTCTCAATGAGCTGAAAAGACGACTGGCAAACGGTACGATGAAGGAGTAACAGCAAAAGAATATGCTTCATAGACAGAAAAAGATTCGTATTTAGTACGAACAAGATATTCTTACAAGATCATAGGGATTTTATTCTTTCTATCGAATTCAAGTGATGATATGGTAAAAGAGGAATGCTGGTAGAAGAATCATCTTGATGCTGATCCTTCTACCAGTTGTTGTATATTCTGTGCTCTTTCATCTCTTCGGGAACGACTCTGCTGTTCGGAGTACAGGACGAACACACCTAATCCCACAGAGCTGCTAACTGCGTATATGACAACTCATCCAGTCCATCAACATGTATGTCAGATCTCTCTGCAGCAGTCGCTGATCCCACTCCCACACTCTTCATCCGGGCAGCCTTGATTGCTTCGATCCCTACGACAGCATCCTCACATGCAGCACAGGAGGCAAGCGGGACTCCAAGACTCTCAGCACAGCGAACAAAGACTTCAGGATCCGGTTTCCCCTTGACAACCTGACCTGCAGGAACAAGAAAATCAATATATCGCTCTATCTGAAGACGTTCGACAATATATGATGCGTTACGACTCGCTGATGCTATTCCTATAAGTATATGATGCTCTTTGAGTTCATCACAAAGGTGCAGGAACCCCGGGAGGAGTGCATTAGAATCAATCTGCTTGAGTAGGTCCCGGTAATGGGTGTTCTTTGCTGTCATAGCATCCTTTATCTCAGATTCACTGAGTTCGGCATTATTATGTCGGCAGATGATCAGAAGAGACTCTCTTCGAGAGACTCCTCGAAGCTGCTGATTCAACTTCTTATCAAACTTCCATCCTCTCTCATCCGACAGCTGTTTCCAAGCCTGATAATGGTAGGAATCTGTGGAAGTGATGACCCCGTCCAGATCGAAGATAACGGCCTTGAAGGGAGGACGGGTAGCTATGACAAACTCCTCTCCATAGGAAAGTTCTATCTGTTCTCCATAATGGGTAATCTTCAGACTCTTCCCGGAAAGCAGTAGATAGTATGTCTGTTTCTCAGTCACATGTATCTGAAGACGGCACCCATGTAATATCACGGTAAATGCATATGAATGGATAGTCTTATGGGTCACCGGGGCAAATGAGATATCTGCTCCATTACGCCGCATCCCCGCAAAACCAAAGACCAGAGACATCCATGAACCTGCCATTGAAGCCGTGTGTAATCCATCTTTAGCATTCCCTTTCACATCATCAACATCGACAAAAGTAGTCGTATGGACATGCTTGACAGCTCGGTCGAGGTCTCCTAAGTCGAAGGCAGCAATGCCCTGTATACAGGAGGAGAGGGAACTGTCTCCGGTAGTGAGCTGCTCATAGTAGGTGAAGTCCCGTAATCGCTCATACCAGGGAAACTCAGAAGAACGCAAAAAATTGGCTAATACCACATCCGCCTGTTTCAGTACTTGATAGCGATAGATGACAAGAGGATGGTAGTGCAGCAGAAGTGGATAGTTCTCTTTAGGGCGGGATGCAAAATCCCACTTCTCACGATCCAAGAATGACTCATCCTGAGGATGAACGCCTAACGAGTGATCGAACGGTATATAC
>CAYYPJ010000192.1:0-5045 GCA_964473495.1 uncultured Spirochaetales bacterium | reverse complement strand
AAGTTGGGGTATGTACCCTAAATTTTAATATGGAGAATGATAGGAGCCGTATGAATCGAGAGGTTCACGTACGGTTCTGTGAGAGCCTGAGGATGAAATTCCCTCGAGCTACTCGACTGAGAGGTTGGGACCACGAGGTCCCTGCCTACTCAATTATCGCTCATACCTGCAGAGTTAGGATGCTCTCTGATAAACGTACTGTGATCTGACTTGTGGTTTCACTAGTGGTTTGGTAGTATAGTATAAAGCTGTTTGTAAAGAACATGAGGGAGGCGGTTATGGATTTTCGTGATCTGGTAGTGTCAACAAGAAGTTATCGAAGGTTTGATCAATCTAAAAAGATATCATGGGAACAGCTGAAAGAACTTGTGAGGCTTGCTGGTCTTACTCCATCTGCCGCAAATCTCCAACCGCTCGTTTACCGAATAGTTCTGGATGAGAAAATATGTGATGATGTGTATGATACTCTATCTTGGGCTTCTGCATTACCGGATTGGAAAGGGCCGCTGAAGGGGGAGAGACCAACTGCTTATATTGTGATTGCTCAGGATATGAATATATCAAAACGTGTTTGGCTGGATTCTGGCATCTCTGCAGTGACAATCATGTATGGTGCAGTCGATATGGGTTTCGGGGGTTGTATTATTGCTTCCATAGATAAGGAACGGTTGAATGAGATTTTGCAGCTCACAACGCGTTATGCCATCCAATTGGTTTTAGCATTGGGTGTTCCTAATGAGAAAGTTACGATTGATGTTCTGAAGAATCCGCATGATAGTACTGCTTATTACCGAACAGAACAGGGGGAACACATTGTTCCAAAGAGGAATTTGAGAGATATACTTATTTGAGGGGTGCTATTCTTGAAAAGTTCAGATTATGAAGGTACAATCTCCATTAAATTTGTATGCTGTTCATGAGGTGTGTATGGTCGTATGTAAGTTTGGCGGTAGTTCAGTCGCTGATTCAAAACAAATCAGGAAAGTTTCTCAAATTCTTCAGAATGATAGCTCCAGAAAGATTGCAGTAGTTTCTGCACCGGGGAAACGTACAAGTGAGGATATAAAGGTCACTGATATGCTGTATTCATGTCAGCGTGAAGCAATGAATGGGATTTCTATCTCTGAGAGATTTGGAAAGATTAGAAAACGTTATCTTGAGATCGCAAAAGAACTGCAAGTAGGAACGGATAAGATTGCTGTTGAGATCAATGAGATAGAACAATTGATCATTGACGGTGCAAGTGCTGATTATGCAGCATCTCGTGGTGAATACTTAAGTGCTAAGATCATTGCACTGTTCATGGGATGGGAGTTCCTTGATACAGAAAGATATATTATTCTGAACACTAACGGGACTGTTCATGCATCGAGCTATGGACTTCTTGCACAGGCAATAGATCCAGATAAGCACTATATACTACCTGGATTCTATGGGTCGTCCGAACGGGGAGAGATTAAGACCTTTTCGCGGGGGGGGTCTGATATTACCGGGTCAATTGTAGCACGCAGTGTAAAAGCCTCTCTCTATGAGAATTGGACGGATGTCACAGGGATATGTATGGCTGATCCTGGAATTATCAAGGATCCAAAAGTCGTTCATGAATTGACCTATCAGGAAATTCGTGAATTGGCTTCGATCGGTACAACGGTGTTTCATGAAGAAGCTATCGCTCCTGTGAGATCTGTGAGAATACCTATTTGCGTGAAGAACACAAACGATCCTGAAGCCGACGGGACTATGATCGTCCATGAACGTGAGGATAGTGCTCAGCCGATTGTGGGCATCTCCGGGAAAACCGGGTATTATCGCTTGTTTGTAAAAAAATTTCTGCTCAATAAGAATCCTGATTATGAGCTTAAGATATGCACTATTCTCGAGGACTTTGGGGTTTTTACAGAATTTGCCTCAATTGGATTTGATTCTCTCGCATACTATTTTCTAGGGGACACCCTTGATGATGAGGAAGAATTACTCGAGATAATCAGGGAAGAATTGAATCCAGAGGAAGTCTCTATGAATGAGCGGATTGCTATGATCGGGGTGGTCGGTGAGGGGTTGTATGATGCAAAAGGCATATTGGGAAAGGTCAGCGGCTCTTTGGCAACTGCAGGTATTCCAATACGTTTTCTTGATTATGGAGGATCTCTGATCACTTGCATCATCGGAGTCGATGATGAGGAATATACCCATGCCTTACAAGTTATGTATCAGTCAGTAGTATAGACAATATCCATAAACAGATTTACCATTTCGTGATCGTAAGCAGGGACTTCCGTGAGATACCATTGATGTGCTTCTTTTTTTAGCGTATAGAGCCTTTTTTCCTGGAAACTTCTTTTTATTGCTTCATCGGCTATCGGATTTCCAATATATGAAGATGTTGTACGGCCTGTATTGATCAATCGAGATAATCTAAATGCAGTGATTATCTCTTGTGTAGTGAGTCCATTCCATGGATAAGCGGAAGAACCTTTACACCACGATGCCGGATGACTGAGAAAAGGTGCTGACTCTCTATAATCAGGCAGATTTGGCACTGCATAGTAGGGTGAGATACCTATGATTGTGGGTTGATCTGCAAGGTATACGAGAGACCTGACAGTTGATTCTCGAGTATCGCCTGCAAGCCCGCAGATAAAATAGGTTATTGTCGGGATCTTTCGTGTAGCCAGGTGATGTATGATTTGCTCATAGTGTATGAAACTATAGGGTCTGTTGACCTGTAAGAGTTGTTGTTTCGAAACAGAACCAAGAGAAAGATTGCATTGAATCATCCCAAAAGAGATAAGTGTATCAATGAGTTCCTTGTCCAATAAAAGATAGTCTATCCCATTTTCCATGGTGAATGTTGCATCAGGGCGAATATGATGAATATGAGCAAGCAGTTGGAGAAAATATGCTTTATTAACAAGAAGATTGTCATCCTCAAAACAGATATGAATATGTTTTTCCAATGGCAGGGGGCTCAGTATCTCTGAAATCTCTTTTGTGACTCGTTCTATCGGTGCACATCGAAAGGTCCTCCCATGGGTGAGAAAGTTCGAACAGAATCGGCATCGTTTTGGACATCCCCGAGAAACACTGATAGACAGGGTAATCGTATGTTTCTGTATGACACTCACCATTGGTGCGCTGTACATCTGTGAAGCCTCTGTATACCGTGGTACCAGAGATTCCGGTTTATTCCCCGATGGGATGAAGTTGGATATTGCAGTAAGAGGTGATCCCCTGCTTATTGATGAGACAAGATTTATGAGAGAGACCTCAGCTTCACCGCAATATACTCCAAAGATAGCCTGATGGCGGAGAAAATATGCTGGTAGTGCAGTAGCCCCTGCTCCTCCGACGATAATAGGAATCTGTGGAGCTTTCTCATATAGCATCTCAGCCAACTCAAGTGTATCATCGGCATAGGCAAAAGCAAAACATGTGAGCAGTATTAATTCAGGATCACGCTGCAAAATTTGGGAAGTACACGTTTCAAGATCGGGCCCAAAACGATGATAAGTTGAAAAAAAAGCGGTAGGACCACATTCTCCGGGAATAAGATAGGGTTGAAGATATACCAACTCTGTAGGAAGAGGTATTTTCCTTCGGGATCTTTTCTGTGCGGGGAAATTGAAGACAGTCACCATGTGTCTTTCTGCTGTGAGAGCCTGCGCAATACCATGAACCCCCAGAAAAGAGAGACGATGAGAAGTGGTATAGAAGTCTGTAATGGGTGGAATGACCAAAGAAATGTGCATATGTATGAGTATATATACCGCTGAGGAAGTTGTACAGCAATAATAAACACAAAAAACCAGTCATCGGATGATGACTGGTTCAAGTCTCAGAATATAGTATTATACTTACCTGATAATTAATTCTGTTTCAGTATCAAAGAAACATAATTTTGTCTGATCAGGAATAAAGCTTAGTTTCTGACCTACTTTCAGCATAATCAAAGGATCAACTCGTGCAATAAGCTGCTGACTCTTTGTATTGATGTATACATGAGTCTCGGCACCAAGCGGTTCGATTACTGAGACTTCAGCATTGATAGTTTTTCCCACTATAGCCTTATCAGCAATAGTGATATCTTCTGGTCTAATACCAAAAATCACAGATTTGCCGGCATACCCATCCAGCAATTTCTTGTTTACAGCTGAGAGTTTGATTCTAAAGTCTCCCTCATCAGCATACAGGTCATCACCTTCTGCAACAATTTTAACATTCAGGAAATTCATTGGTGGTGATCCGATAAAACCTGCGACAAACTTGTTTTCCGGCTTATTGTACAATTGAAGAGGAGTACCGATTTGCTGAATAAATCCAGCCTTCATGACGACAATCCTATCCGCCATGGTCATGGCTTCCACCTGGTCATGTGTTACATAGATCATTGTTGCTTTCAATCTACTATGAAGAGCTGAGATTTCTGCACGCATCTGTACACGAAGCTTTGCATCAAGGTTTGATAGTGGTTCATCAAAGAGGAATACTTTAGGTTGTCGGACGATTGCTCGACCTACAGCGACACGCTGTCTTTGCCCGCCTGAAAGAGCCTTTGGTTTTCTTTCAAGCAGTTCCTCGATGTCCAGAATCTTTGCAGCAATTGCTACTCGCTGCTGAATGTCTGCTTTTGGGAACTTCCTAATCTTAAGCCCGAATGCCATGTTATCGTAGACTGTCATATGCGGATAAAGTGCATAATTCTGGAAAACCATTGCGATATCACGATCTTTTGGAGGAACATCATTGACGATCTTTCCATCAATGGACAACTCCCCTTCTGTGATATCTTCAAGACCAGCGATCATTCTCAATGTTGTCGATTTACCACATCCTGAAGGACCGACCAAGACGACAAACTCTTCATCAGCAACGTCAAAATCTATATTGTCAACAGCTTTGACTGAACCGTCATAGACTTTAGTAATGCCTTTTAAAACTACAGTAGCCATAAAAACCCCCTATTTATCTTATTATGTATACAATACAATGAATAAGTGTGCCTGTCAATGATAGAATTCTCTGAGATGGTCTCCCCCTGTCGGTCA
>CAYYPJ010000191.1:0-5060 GCA_964473495.1 uncultured Spirochaetales bacterium | reverse complement strand
CTATTGAGAGAATTCATATGGCGAATCTCTTTAATTTCGGTATCATCCCGTTCTTGTTCGCCAATAAAGCGGATTATGACCGTATCGATCAGGATGATCGTCTTGAGATCTCAGATTTGAGAGATGCTGTCAGTGAGGCTTCTCGTCGATCACATGTGGTCATGCTCCATAATACTACAAAAGGGATAGATATCCCTTTGCAGGCAGATTTTACTGAACGGCAGGCAGGTCTGCTGCTAGCCGGCGGATTACTCAACTATACAAAAGCTCAGCAGGGAGGGATGTGATGGAAGGTTCAAAGGTAGTGCGAAAGGATGGAGTGCTGCAGGTGCCGAATGACCCTATCATTCCCTTCATAGAGGGGGATGGTATCGGAAGGGACATCGTCCCGGCAGCACTGAAGATACTTTCAGCTGCAGTGGAAAAAGCATATAAAGGAACAAAGAAGATCCTCTGGAAGGAGATCTATGCGGGAGGAAAAGCCGTAGAACATTTTGGTGAAGGAGTATGGCTGCCTGAGGAGACCTTTGATGCTATCCTGTCGTATGGATTGGCGATAAAAGGACCTCTCACTACGCCGATCGGCGGCGGTATGAGAAGCTTGAATGTGACATTACGACAAAGACTTGATCTTTTCGTCTGTCAGAGACCGGTAAGATGGTTTACCGGCGTCCCGTCTCCGGTCAAAGCTCCTGAGAAAGTCGATGTTGTCGTCTTCCGTGAGAATACTGAGGATATCTATACCGGTATAGAGTGGGCGTCGGGTACCCCTGAAGTCGAGAAAGTTATAGCTTTTCTCACAGAGGAGATGGGTGTCACCTCAATAAGATTTCCGAAAAGTTCTGCTATTGGGGTCAAACCGGTATCCCAAGAGGGAACAGCACGTTTGGTACGAGCTGCAATACAGTATGCGATAGACAATGATCGATCGTCTGTGACCCTTGTACACAAAGGGAACATCATGAAATACACCGAAGGGGGCTTTAGAACTTGGGGGTATGATGTAGCGGTGAACGAGTTTGGTGCCAGCCCTTCTGCCGATCCTGAGGAGATGGTATTGACCAATCCTGCAAATGGGAAAGAGATCATCATAAATGATTGTATTGCTGATGCATTTCTGCAGAATATACTCTTATATCCTGAAGCATATGATGTGATTGCGACATTGAACCTCAATGGGGATTATATATCCGATGCATTAGCTGCTGAAGTCGGGGGGATTGGTATCGCTCCTGGTGCGAATATCAACTATACGACAGGGACAGCTATCTTTGAAGCCACTCATGGGACAGCCCCTGATATTGCAGGAAAAGATATTGCCAATCCTTTGTCGCTCGTTCTTTCCGGTGAGATGATGTTACGCTATCTTGGCTGGGATGAAGCGGCTGATATGGTAATTGAAGGTGTCCAGAAGGCTATTGAGAGTAAACACGTAACTAGTGACTTTGCCTCAAAGATGGATGATGCCGTGCAGCTTTCCTGCAGTCAGTTTGCTGATCATCTAGTATCACTTATCAGAGAAGCATGACAAAAGAGCGGGAATACGAAGAAAGGCTGCCTCCTCTATCGAAAGGCAGCTTTTCTGTGTTCAACGTTCTTCAATAGGGACGACATGACGACCAGTCGGCCCAGTGTAGATCTGTCGAGGTCTGCCGATCTTCTCATACGGGTCATGGTTCCACTCTAGATAGTGAGCGATCCAGCCCGGCAGTCTGCCCAAAGAGAACATGACCGTGTACATATTTGTAGGGATTCCCATCGCATGGAAAATGATGCCTGTATAGAAATCGACATTCGGGTAGAGGTTGTGATCAATAAAGTAAGAATCCCTAAGGGCTCTATGTTCCAGTCCAATGGCTATATCGAGTAAAGGGTCAGATTGTCCCAGGTCATCAAGTATCTCGGTATACAGTTGTCGAGCCAAACGTGCTCTTGGATCATAGGTCTTATAGACTCTATGTCCAAAACCCATGAGTCGAAATGGATCGTCTTTGTTCTTTGCTCTCTCAATTGCCTGATCGACGGTAATACCGTCATTATTTATCTGTTCAAGCATCTCAAGGACTGCCTGATTGGCACCACCATGACGAGGCCCCCATAGGGCGCAGATGCCGGCAGATACTGCTGCATAAAGATTTGCTTCTGAACTACCGATAAGCCGTACTGCAGTGGTTGAACAGTTTTGTTCATGATCAGCATGAAGAATAAGTAGTTTATTCAGTGCTTTCACGTGTAGGGGGTTTGCCGTGTAATCCTTGACTGGAGAACTGAACATCATGTTGAGAAAGTTCTCACAGTATGAGAATTTATAGCTTGGATTGACAAAATCGGCACCGATGAGTTTTCGATAGGTAAATGCCGCGATCGTACGCATCTTTGACAATAGACGGGTTACCGTGAGATCCATCTGTGCTTCAGGATCTTCTTCAAGATTTATCTCAGGGTAGAACGCTGAGAGTGAAACGACCATAGCAGCGAGAATGGACATGGGGTGTGCATGATCCGGATATCTTCGAAAGAAATCAAGCATGTCGACATGCAGCATGGAGTGTTGGTTGAGTAATTCCTGGTATTTGTGTCGTTCCTTCATATTCGGTAGAACGCCGTGAATGAGCAGGTATGCGACTTCTACAAAATCACATGTTTCAACAAGTTCCTCAATTGCGTATCCACGATACCTCAGGATCCCTTTTTCTCCGTCTAAGTAGGTAATAGCACTTTTACAAGAACCGGTGTTCCCAAATCCGGGATCATAGGTGATCATACCGCTCTCTTTACGTAAGTTCCTGATATCTATAGATAATCCATGCATGTTATCTTCCAGAACAGGGAATTCATATACCTTCGTATTGTCAATATATAGTTTTGCCTTTTTCATATACAGAAAACACCTCCTTCTGCTTACAGGTACTATCTGATGATCGTACTATCTCGATTAGAATGCTGTATCTTACTAGTGGACACATCATGTATGTTCGTATCCGAATGATGTTAGCTATATCTTACACGTTTGGTCCTCTGTCCCAGAGGTCGCTACGTGATTTCTAGTTGACTATCTCTGTCCAATGGTTCAGTATATCGATAGAGAGAATTCTCATAATCCTACTATTTCTCAATAATCAGTGTATATAAATTGAAGAGTTTTGGCAAGATGTTCTGTTTATTGTATATTTATACAAAAAATTAATTCATGGAGAGGTCTATGAGACTGACAAATTGGGGTTTGGTCTATATTACCGGTGGTTCCAGCGGAATAGGGTACGCGATAGCCAGTAGAGTCTTACAGGAAAACGGGTCGGTAGTCTTGTTCGCACGAAACCGACACAGATTGGAACAAGCGGCAGAGAGACTCTCTGCATCATTCTCTGCTGAGAGGATTTCAGTGATCGTGATGGATGTCACATCATATGAATCAATACAAGGTGCAGTCGATGAGGCTGTTACTTCACGAGGAGCACCCGATATGCTGGTCAATTGTGCGGGTATGGCACATCCTGATCATTTCTTTCATCTGTCCTATGATATCTTCGCACAGACAATAGAGACAAACCTATTGGGGACTGCCGCTGTCACAAAACTGGTACTTCCCCATATGTCCGCAGGTTCTCATCTGGTCATGATCTCATCAATTGCGGGATTTCTGGGAACCTATGGATATACGGCATACAGTGCATCAAAGTTCGGAATCATGGGATTCTCACAAGCGTTACGTAATGAGTTACGTCCTGAGGGTATAAGTGTGTCTGTCCTTTGTCCCCCTGATACAGATACTCCGCAGCTGGTAGAGGAAAACAAAACAAAACCGCCGGAGACGTTTGCGATATCCGGTAATGCAAAACTTATGAGTTCCCTGCAGGTGGCGAAGGCCTTTGCAAAAGGAGTGAAGAAAGGTCAATTTCTTATCATACCGGGGACTTCCGGTAAGATGATCTTCCTGCTGAACCAGCTTGTCCCGGGGCTTGTACGAACGATCATGGATGGTATCGTCCGAAAAGCCCGGAAACAGGAAGGCCTCACGAGAAGATTTGTGTTTGAGAAAGGCGATCAAGCGCCTGAATGAGTGCTTGTGTCCCATCATGGCCGTGTCCTGATGCCTGTACAGCTAGATAGAGTTGATGTACCAGAGCAAGACCCGGTAGCGCGATCCCCATATGAGAAGCTTCTTCAAGTGCTATACCCATATCCTTGATGAAGTGGTCAACAAAGAATCCCGGGGAAAAATCTCTTTGGATCACACGCGGGGCAAGATTATCAAGGGTCCAGCATCCTGCAGCACCCTTGCTGATAGTCCCTATCATCCTCTCCATATCAAGATCTGCTCTATAACCGTATAGAAGCGATTCACATACCCCGATCATCGTCCCTGCGATCGTAATCTGATTACACATCTTTGTATGCTGCCCGGTACCTGCGATTCCCTCGTAGACTATGTTTGTCCCCATGACCGTGAACAACGGGAGGATCTGTTCGTATATGGGTGCTTCTCCCCCGACCATGATTGCTAATTTTGCTTCCCGTGCTCCGATATCTCCGCCGGATACTGGTGCATCAAGTGCATGGCAGCCTTTCTTTGTGCAGGCGGCAGCTATCTTGACGGCTAATGAGGGTCTTGTTGTAGTCATATCAATTGCGATAGTTCCCTCTCTCATTGCTGCGATCAAGCCGTTGTCCCCAAAGTAAACCTGCTCTACATCTTTCGGGTATCCGACGATCGTGAAGATTATATCTGATTTTCGCGCTAACTCAGCTGGCGTGTCCGCCCATACTGCACCTTCCTCTATGAGAGGCTCAGCTTTCTTTGCTGTTCTCGTATGCACGATGGTCTGATATCCCGAATCAATAATGTTATGACACATCCATCGTCCCATAACACCGGTCCCTATCCATCCTATCGTTTGAGTAGTAGGATTCTTATGATGCATCTGTGTCCTCCTTTGCAGCATATCTGCGTTCTCTACTATAGTAGCCGTTTATTTGCGGTTTGTGAATGATCGTGGGAGAAAGTTACGACAAACGCATGAAAAGAGAATTGACAGGAGAAGAAATCTATGAGCGAGAAA
>CAYYPJ010000190.1:0-5088 GCA_964473495.1 uncultured Spirochaetales bacterium | reverse complement strand
CTACATTATGGGCCGCTCCTGATCATCTATTGAGCCAAACCATTTGGAAAGTATTGAAGCAAGATCCTTTCTCCGATAGGGTTTCGGAAGACTGTGGTCAAATCCGAAATCAGTCGGTCTTGACATGATGGGTGTATCTGAATAGCCGCTGCTCGCAAGCAATATACACGCTGGAAACAATGAACGTATTTGATGATGTATCTTATCTCCGCCCAATCCGCCGGGTATCGTCAGATCAAGAATTGCTGCAGTCAGCTGCTTTCCTGACGATTCAAGCTCCTCTGCTATCCGTATCGCAGCATCACCGTCTTCTGTCGAGATCACACTATAGCCGAAACTCTTCAGCATCTTTTCCAAGATATCTCGTATATATTCTTCATCATCCAGGATGAGCATCGTACCGCTCCCGAGGAAATCATCCTCTTTTCTTCGATCAGATTCAACAGCATCGGCAGCCGCAGCGGGAAGACAGATGGTAAAACAGCTTCCTTTACCGGGAGCCGATGAAACATCAATAGATCCATGATGTTTCTGCATGATGGAGTAACATGTAGCCAATCCCAATCCATTTCCTTTTGTTTTTGTCGTAAAAAAAGGATCAAATATCTTCTTGCTGATCTCTTTAGAGATCCCCACACCGCTGTCTTTGATCGCCACACTAACATACTGATCTGCTTGTTCTGGTGAACCGCTGCTTACGGATTTATCGATATGCTCAATCGAGATCTCCAGCACAATGAAACATCATCAGGTATATGATACTCAACAGCGATATTCGTACCTGAAAGAATAAAGGATGTATCCTTCTTCACTAATTCATCTATCCTGAAAGCCTTTTGAACGGGCTTTCCCCCTTGTGAGAAATTGAGCAACTGATGCGTTATCCCACGAGCACGCTCAAAGACATCAGATGCCTCTGACAGATATGACTTCACTTCATCTTCAGTGCTGCATGCTTGTGCCAACTCCACATAGCCGAAGACTCCTCCAAGCAGGTTGTTGAAATCATGAGCCAAACCACTGGTAAGGACTCCGAGAGATTCCAGCTTATCAGTTCTCTGCATCCTCTCCTGAATCTTTCTTGCTTCAGTCTGATCTCTAAAGACCACCACGGCACCAATGATCTCACCGTTCTCATACCTAATAGGAGAGCTGCTGTCTACAATGACCCGTTCTGTACCATCTTTAGCGATAAGAAGTGTATTGCTCTTCAACTCAACGATATTCCCGGTCTCCATGACTTTCACATAGGGATTCTCATGTCTTGTCCTGTCTTCTTCATGAATGACATGAAACACTTCTTCCAAAGGTCTGCCGACAGCCTCATACTGCTTCCATCCAGTCAGTCCCTCAGCAATGTGATTGATTATCTGGACTCTGCCTGACTCATCTGTCGTGATCACTCCGTCACCGATACTGCGCAGCGTGACAAGCATACGTTCTCTACTGTTATGCAGCTGAACAGAAATACGATTCTTCTACAGACGGTTATAGAGGATCTTACCGAAGAAGACTGTTCCCAAGGGATAGAAGATCATGATAGGCGATGCAAGACCTTTCAACAGAGGAAGTATCACTGGTTCAGGCAGGGTGATGAACATAATCACTAACATGACAATATGAACAATGCCGCCGAGAAGATAAAGACCCATATGGTCAAAGCCCCATGGATGTCCCTTACTGAATCTTCTCCACAACAGACCGATACCGCCGGAAGAGATGATCACCAGGGCACCAGTCCATGCTCCTCCTCCCTGGATAAGACGCATGGTAATAGTCATGGCCATCGCTATCATAGTAGGGACAGTACCAAAGAAAAGCCCGGAGATACAGAGCAATATAGAACGGGTATCGAATCTGATCCCCGGGACAAGCTGCCAGGACATAGCCATAACAATCAGGCCTATACCGCCCACGATCATACCGATGATGACCAGACGGAACTTGGACGCCCTCTTTTCCAGCCCCGGATGCATCAAGTCATAGAGAAACCCTAATAGTAAGAGAATAGATATATTATTAATCAGTCCAAAGAACGATGTACTGATCATGAAACACTCCAACAGACATTTCATTGATTTTATTTCATCTTTAAAAGTATCTTCTATACTAATAATAAGTTAAAGTGGACATTATTTTACAATAATCACTATTTGTGGATGGTGTCCAACTGATTCAGTGTATATTAACCAAAAAGATCATCCTGTTCAGTACGTCTATCCTTTCATGACTTCTGAATCTGACAGAGTATCATAAGAACGATGACCTGCATAAAGGTTCTCCTGCAGATGGAAGATCATTCTATCCTCTTGTTCATTATCATAAGGGAGACAGAGACACTATCGCAACGAATCTCGTATGACCAGTCTCGGGGTGAGGAGAATCTCTTTAGCGGGACTCACCGATTTATGTTCAATCATCACTAACAAGTTCTCAACCACTTGCTTTACCTTCTCCTCAAGTAATTGATACATGGTCGTAAGTCCGAGGACTTCAGAGAGATATGCATCATCAAAACCCATCAGTCCAATATCTTCAGGATACCGAATACCATGTTCGTTCGCATACTTGATGCCTCCGTATGCAAGGATATCTGCTGAAAACACAATGGCATCAGGGGAATACTGATCAAGCATCTTTTCCATAGCAAGATATCCTCCTTCTATATTCAGATTCTCAAAGAACTGCATAGAGTCATCAAGACCCGCCTCCTGCATTACCATATGAAAGCTGTCAGTTCTCTCCTTGATATTAAAATCAGGCGGCTTCCACCCCACGAACCCAATCTTCTTATAGCCGCGGGAGATCACATAATTCACTGCATCCCTCATGCCGTTATAATTATTCACCGATATTGATACCAGATTACTCGTACGCCCTTGTTGGACGATAGCCGGCATATGCTGCTCATAAAAGACAGCAGCAGCCTCCTCAGGGACCGTACATCCATACAGGATGATCCCTGCAGCATTCTTACGACAAAGGGTCGTTGCTATTTCCGGGGTTATCTCACGATGATGATGAAGATTCACTATACGTATATCATAATCAACTTCATGCAGTGTCAAAGTGATATCTTTTACCGTCGTTCCCAAGGTATACAATGAGGGATTCGGCATAACAAGGATTATCTCATCTGAGTGCCTTCTCACTTTTGATTTCCTTATTGGTGTATAACCAAGTTCAGAGACAGCCTGCAATACCCGTGCTGTCGTGCGTGTACTGATCTTCTTGCTGCCATGTAATACTCTCGATACGGTAGATTCATTCACTTTGCAATAGTGAGCTACATCTGAAATTGTTACCATAACACCCTCACACCTGTTTATGCAATTTGCATAAACAAGTATATAGTAACTTATCAACAAAGGCAACAAATGATAAGATATTTAATTTGACAATAGGATCTTCCTATGCTATTGTGCAATAAGATACAAATAAGTGCAATATTAATATCTTATTTGCATAAAGTATACTAAGGAGGCTTCCTATGAAAAAGAGACTAAGCATGATGATCATGCTGGTTCTCATGCTTACATGCATGACAAACCTTTCTGCTGCAGGTAAGCAAGAGACTACTGAAGAGAACAAAGAACCAGTTACCATCCAATTTTGGACAAGACAGACACAAAGTGAACGACAGGAAAAGATTCAAGTACTTCTAGATGTGTTTCAGACACTGAATCCTGATATAAAAGTTACTATGCTGCCGGTTGAAGAAAATGAGTTCTCAACACAGTTGGCAGCTGCAGGAAAAGTAAAGAGACCAAACCTCATAGAGATTCAGGGTTTTTTTGCGATGAGTTATGATAAAGAAGGGATTGTCGATACCAATACGAATGCTGCAATCATCGATGACATCGGTCAAGATTCATTCTATCCCGGATCCTTGAACAATGTGAGAATGTCTGATGGTTCATACTTTGGTATCCCATTCCATTTTGCCGCTCAGGGATTATGGTACAGGATGGACTGGTTCAAAGAAGCAGGCCTTGAACCTCCCACAACATGGGATGCAATTCTCAAAGCTGCCAAATACTTCAACGACCCGGCTAATAAACAATACGGTATCCTCATCGGTACAAAACCTGATAACTATACACAGCAGATATTCACCCACTTAGCAACTTCAAACAATGCAAGTCTATTTGATGCCGATGGGAATCTGGCTATACTATCACCGGAATTCAAAGAAACAGTGGAATACTATAAGGAACTCGCGCAATACACTCCGCCGGGTCCGCAGACTTGGAGAGCACGAGATTATTATATCCAGGGAAAGATGGCGATGTTCTACTATTCTACGTATATCATGGATGACCTCGCTATATCGGATGTTGCCGCTTCATCCCTGACGAACAAGAACTTCTCTGACTTATCCGGTGGTTCATTTGATATGAACCTGGTCGACAACACAGGCTTTGTTCCTCTCATCACAAAAGACAGGACAACCGGTTACGGTGAGATCATGACACTCAGTGTCTTGAAATCAGATGATAAACGAAAGACCGAAGCTGCAAAACGGTTAGCAGAATTCTTCATGGCTGATGAAAACTATATTCCATACCTGCATGTAGCTCCCGGTGGCATGCTGCCGATCAAAACATCGGTTCTTGAAAGCGATAAGTTCTTTGATGATCCTAAAGGAGTATACAGAAACTACGGTAAAGAAAAGATCATGAAGATCGTTGGCGGTCTCAGCAATATACAGGACTTCCTAAGAAAGGACGGTTCAGTGCATCCTGAAGCTGCAACTATTCTGGCAAAGAATATTCTTGGAGAAATGCTCTATAACGTGACCATCGAAGACAAAGATATAGATGCTGAGATAGCTTCTGCAGAACAGAAGGCACAGAGACTGTTACAGGACTAAAGGAGATAAATACTATATGAGTATGGGGAAAGCGATTAACGAGGAGGAGAAACTGGCATGGGGTCTTATTGCTCCATCAGTACTGGTTATAGGCATTCTTATCGCCTACCCCACGCTCCTTAATTTCTATTTAAGTTTCTTTGATGTCAGATTGGATGGCAGTAAGCAATTTGTCGGGTTCTTCAATTACAGAAATCTATTGACGAATCCTGCCT
>CAYYPJ010000189.1:230-5107 GCA_964473495.1 uncultured Spirochaetales bacterium | reverse complement strand
ACTTTTCAAAATGACTAATTTTAGCTAAATTTTAATGAATTTTGACGAACTTGGGATATATGATCTCTAGTAGGAATACTCAGTAAAAAATCAAAGTCCGCCAGGGATACTTAGCCTGAAGGTCCTGCAAATGCTCTTTCGTGTTCTATCTATGAGCGATACAGTAGTTTGGAAAGATTGTCAGGCATAAATACAGACCTCTTTATAGTAAGCCTCTGTACAGCTTTTTCGAATAGTCGTCATAGAGGAACTCTGGAAAATCCTGTTTTAGGATTTCTTTAAAAAGAAAAAACCCCTCAGGGAAAAGGAGGTTTTAAAAACCCTGAGGGGAACATTAAAAGGAGGTCAATGAAAAAGTCTGTACTCTTTCATTATGTAAACATGTACATAAATTAAAAGGTTACAAAATAACTTTTGCCATTACAAAACTGAAATCAAATATCCAATAAGGACTGTTGACTCTCTACTTTGCGCATATAAAATAGTCGTATACACAAAATAAATCAAGTAACATCAACCAGATTTGAATAAATTTTTATCTTTTTTTCCCAGCTAATCACAATAAACAATTATTTTCTAACAACATAAGTAGTTATATGGATATTCAATTCTTCATGGATACCGGTTGACGAGTATTCTCCAGGACATCTCGCCACAGGCCGCCTTCAGTATCAACAGTATTCTGCTCAGATACTGCGACTTTTATCGGTATATGCACAAACTTGTTATTCAGCAAACTGATTAAAGTCCTCGTCTTACCTGCCATCGCGGCATGTGCAGCATGGGCTCCTAAACGAGAACAATAGATCGAATCATTCGAATTAGCCGGAGCACTTCGAAGATTATAACTTGGATCGATATATTTAATATTCACTTCTATCTGTTCTTCGTCAAAATATTCTTTGATCCTTTCTTTGAGAAAAACTCCGATATTACTAAGACGTTTATTCCCTGAATCATCCACCTTTCCCGAATCCTTTAGGAACTCCTGACCAGCGCCTTCTGCAACAAGGATCACGGCGTGTCCACGATCCAACATCCTATTTCTCAGGTGTCTCAATAATCCATGAGGACCATCAAGGTCAAAGGGGTTCTCAGGGATAAGGCAGAAGTTGACATCACTCATAGCCAGCGCGGTGTAGACAGCGATAAAGCCTGACTCACGCCCCATGACCTTTACCAGTCCGATGCCGTTGATTGTATCATGAGCTTCCACATGTGCACTTCGTACCGACTGCACAGCGTTACCTACCGCAGTATCGAATCCAAATGATCTCTGTATAAAGGAGAGATCATTATCTATAGTCTTCGGAATACCGATGACTGCAACTTTCAATTCTCGTTTCTCTATCTCCTCGCCTATCTCATCGGCTCCCCTGAGGGTACCGTCACCACCGATTGTCACCAAGATATTGACGTTCATTCGTTCTAGAGAATCTACTATGTCCTCAACCTGATCACCGCCGCCGCGCGATGAACCCAAGATCGTACCACCTTTCATCTGAATATCATCAACGACATCAGGATCAAGAGGAATAGGTTCATACGGGCTGTCTGGAAGCAGCCCTCGATAGCCATACTGAATACCGCTGATGCGTCTGACACCATATCGATACCAGAAGCATCTGACAACAGCTCTGATCACATTATTCAGTCCAGGACACAATCCCCCGCAGGTAACAATAGCCACATGCACATGAGCAGGATTGAAATAGATATTATCCCTAGGGCCAGCGACCTCTATGGCATCAAGCGAATAGGGTTCGATCTTCCCATTCTCCAACACACGCGCATCAATAGTACGCAGAACCCGCTCGGAATCACTCACATAATTTGCTACAGAATCACCACGTTCATGCGACATAGTGATCGGGGAAGGAATCTTCGCACGACCCAATATGGGTATCGTAAAATCATATCTATTCTTCGGCATCACCTAACTCCTTATGCAACATGTCTTTAAAGCCATCAAAACGGGTATTCGCATATTTTTTGACATCTTGCTGAAATTCATCATATATAGCAATAAGTCTTTCACCGAAGGGGGTAATGACAGCACCATATCTAGCATCTCCTCCCTTTCTTCTTTCAAGGACTTTCTGCCCGATATCAGATTCAAGAGTTCTCATCATATGGTATGCTTTAGAATAGGAAATACCAAGATTAGAGGCGCCTCTTCTAATTGAGCCCTCTTTTGCTATCTCCTGCAATAGCCACAACACCCCTATGCCCATGAACTTCTCATCTTGCTTATCGACAAGATATATCTTCAGTTTCAGCTCCATAGGTCATCTGCAGCTTGAAAGAGCATCTTAAATAATTCAGCGATCACAGGAAGATCGATACTGGAGAATGCGATACGAAGATACTTTCTCTGAATGGCAATCGCCCCAATACCATAGTTTTCCAGAAGGTGAATTCGTAATGCTTCAGCATCTCCTTTACACAGGAAAGCCATAAAGTAGCCGGAATTGAAAGGGAGGGGAATGAGGGTGTCCTGGTCTGCATAGAGAGCAAGGATCTCTTTGACTTTACTATATCGTGCTTTCAGGATAGAGAACGCCGCTTGTTTTTCCTGTTCATAGGTACTACTCATCATTCCCTGCAGAAGCAGTGTCTGTGCAGGTCTACTGCAATTTGAGACGGAGGATCGTATAGCTCCCATGGTCTTCTGAATCAAAGCCGCATACTGTTCTGCAGTCAATCCCTTCCCCCCGTACGTCAAAAACCCGACTCTAAATCCCCAAACAAAGTCCTCTTTTGTAGCTCCATCCAATTTGATGGCAAGAATGTTCTCATGCAGATTTGCAAGCGGGGCAAACAACGACTCTGTATATGTCTCTTCTTCGTAGAAGAGCCCAAAATATGCATCATCTGTCAATACAAGGATGTGCTTACCACTTTTTGCATATTTAAGAAGGATCGCAACTATCGCCTCTACCTCATCTTCTGAAGGAGAATAACCGGTAGGATTGTTGGGGAAGTTCAGGAGAAGAGCGACTTTGTCGCCAGCTGTCGCAATAATCGCTTGTTCCAGTGCTTCAAGATTGAGGACCCCTTCCTCTGAGAAAAAAGGAAAGGAAACAATATCCGCTTCTCTTCTCTCTTCAAAGATCAGATGATAGTTTCCCCAAAACATGTCAGGGACGATGACGGTATCACCCTTATCCAGAAAAAGATCAGCAGCCATAAGGATACCATGAGTCATACCGCTGGTAACTATAGGCAAAGATATCTCTTTCCCTGCAAGAGAGGGATTCTTCTTGAGCATCTCTTTTTTCCAAGCAGTTCGAAGTGCAGGATCTCCTGCGGTAGGAGCATAGGAGAAGATATTATGAGCTGCAATCCCCTGTATCTTGGTAAAGATAGAAGGAAGGTATAGTGGTTCATTATTCTTTTTTGCCATTCCTACCGTAGCATTGAATTTTGTCGCTTTCTCTTTAGCTTCTGCAGACTGAGCTACTATACCCTTAGGGAAATACATGCGTCTCCCTAAATCAGACAACAGTGAACCAGCCATAGTGTTCTTAAGTATCTCATTCAATTCTCGAGCAATGGTATTCATCTATTCCTCCTATAGATATGCTCTACCTATATGTTGTTTGCTAGTATATCAACTTTTTAAGAATTGTGTATACCATACAGGATATTTTCAACTAATTCATCGAGATAAGCATAGTCAAGGGAGGACATCATCTCCTGAAAGCAGATTGGTGAACTCCTGCTCATCTACGATATGTATCCCCAGTCCGGCAGCTTTATCCAACTTGCTCCCTGCATTCATGCCGGCAAGCAGATGAGTCGTCTTCCCGGTTACAGCAGTCACTACCCTGCCTCCACGTTCTTTGATAAGCTCCTGTGCTCGTGAACGTGGTTTGTAGTGTTCCAGACTACCGGTCACACACCAGACCTCCCCTGCAAAGGTCTGTCTGAAAGAAGCAGTCTCTTTCTTCTCCTTCTCAAACGAAAGTCCAAGAGCCCGCAAAGAAGCAATACGTTCAATCACCGCATGGTCGGAGAATTCACGAATGATCGCGGCTGCCGTTTTCTCCCCGAATCCTTTGATCTCAAGCAGACGATCCTTGTCTCTGGACCGGGCAATGGCGATGAGTTCATCTACCGATGTGATCCCATGATCAATCAGTAACTCAACTGCTTTCTTTCCCACTTCGGGAATACCCAATGAACGCAGCACGGTTGAATAGGGTTGTTGAAGACTCTTTTGGACACTCTCCCTGATCTGTTTTATCTTTTTTGAGCCGAACCCCGGTTCCTGCTCTAGTACCCCATAATCTATCATATAGATATCAGCGACATCACTGACCATCTTTTTACGTATGAGGGTCGAGATCGTCTCAGAGCCCAATCCCTCTATATCCATCTGTCCTTTTCCAACAAAGAATGTCAGCCGCCCAAATACTTGATCCGGGCAGTCATGGTTCATACAGAAATGGTGAGCACCCTGTTTTATCAGAGGAGACCCGCATGAAGGACATTTGCCGGGCATCTTCCATACCCGATTTCCTGCCTCATTCTTCTCTATCACCCGCTCTACAGCAGGAATGACATCACCGCGTTTGGAGACGGAGACACTATCTCCAACGGCAAGTTCCAACATCGCAATGTAGTCCTGGTTATGAAGTGTGACATTCGATACCGTGGACCCCCCAATACGAACGGGGTTCACCCGTGCTACCGGGGTCGCTCTGCCGGTCCTCCCTATCTGGACATCAACAGCATTCACTACACTCTCAAGAGCACCTAAGACCTTCTGTCCGATCTCGACTAGGAGGTTTATGGCGTCCTCGAACAATTTCGCCACGAAGTTTATCGCGGTCACGAGTCCTGCCACTGCTAGCTTACCCCCTCCACTATCG
>CAYYPJ010000189.1:0-220 GCA_964473495.1 uncultured Spirochaetales bacterium | reverse complement strand
CTGGACATCAACAGCATTCACTACACTCTCCGCCAATGGAGCCTCGAACTTGTAGGCGATTGCCCATCGGGGATGATGTCCGGTATATCCAAGTACTTCTCGTATAGCAAGTTCATTCACTTTTACCACTAATCCATCGATCTCATAGGGGAGATCTCCCCGTTCCCGCGTCGAACGCTCGAGATAGGAGACAAGCGTATCCCCGGAAGTGCAGATATAC
>CAYYPJ010000188.1:0-5135 GCA_964473495.1 uncultured Spirochaetales bacterium | reverse complement strand
CCATAATTGCAGGGACAGTACATCCGTACCCGACAAGCATGGGGATGAAGGCTTTTCCCGGTAATCCCACAAACCTCATGAATCTGTCCATCACAAAAGCAGCTCTTGCCATATACCCGGAATCTTCTAAGATCCCAAGCATCAGGAACATAAAGAAGATAACCGGGATAAACGTCGATATGGTCTGTAGACCTCCGCCGACTCCACCGGCTAAGAATGTGATTAACCAATCGGGCGAGTGCATAACAGCCAACAGCGCCCCGAATCCATCGACAAACACCGCACCGAAAAGGATATCAAAAAAGTCGATGAATGCACCACCGATCGTCATAGTGCTGACAAACACGAGGTACATAACCCCGAAGAAAATCGGGATCCCCCAAAAACGATGCATCACAACAGAATCAATATCCAATTTTCTCTTTGGCTGTCGTGTCTCCTTTTTGACGGTCTTCTGCAGGTTTCCAATGGCTTCATAGCGTTTCTCTGCCAAGATGATATCAAGATCATCCCCGACAGCTTTGTGAACTCGCGCAAGCTCCTGTTCCAATGAGACTTTCGAGACTCCCATTTCCTCTACCATCTCTGTGACGACAGGGTCTCCCTCAAGCAGTGATACTGCCACACTGCGCCTGCCTATTCGGGCAAGTGGTCCATGGACATCGATTTTGATAAGATCACTAGCAATAAAATCCTCTATTGCCTTGTCATACGGTATCTCATATGAATGATCCACCCACTTTGATGTCGCAAGAAGTGTATCCAGTTCGCTTCTCAGATACGCTATATCTTTATCATCTACAGCACTGATAGCAATTACCGGAGCTTTCAGTCTTTTGCTCAACTCATCCTTGTCAATATCAAATCCATTCCTTTTTACTATATCGAGTTTATTGAGTACTACGACCATGGGAATCTTCATCTCACGCAACTGTGTCGCCAGATAAAGATTTCTTTCCAGATTCGAAGCATCCACGATATCTATTACCATATCATACTCTGAAGATGCCAAGAATTTTCGTGCAACGACCTCATCCTCTGAATTGGCACTTAACGAATATATTCCCGGGAGATCGATAATTTCGCCGGACATCACATCAAAGGAAAAATGTCCCACTTTTTTTTCGACTGTCACTCCAGGCCAGTTTCCTACTCTCTGATCACTCTTAGTCAACCCATTAAAAACCGTCGTCTTCCCGCAGTTCGGGTTTCCGGCAATCGCTATTGCAAGATAACTATGTTCCCCTTTCATTCAGAGACCTCCTGCAGCTGAAGAACTTCCGCTTCATCTTTTCTTAAACTCAATAAATATCCGCGAATTCGAATCTCGACAGGATCACCCATCGGAGCAGATTTCACAAATTCTATCTCCACCCCTCTAGTCAAACCCATTGACAGAAGTTTTCTCCTGTAGGCTCCGCCATTAGTTGAGAATCCCATGAGGACTGCCTTATCCCCTGCTGACATATCACTTATACCAATTAACTTGCTCATGATACTCTCCCTATCTGTATCTGTTCTGCGATCGTTCCGTCTATACAGAATTCACTGTTGTTTATTCTAATACAAAGACCGGATTTGCCGTTCGTACGTATACAGGTAACAGTGGTCCCGGGAAGCATTCCCAAAGAGATCAATCGTTTACGATGTTTCCCTTGACAGGGCAATCCTGTTATTATTGCAGTCTCTCCCGGATTCATCCCAAAGAGGGAATCACTATGGATCCTTCCGAACCTTTTTCTTCCAGGATCCTGTCGCCCACCATCGTAGCCATTGCGATGCATCCGACATCGTCCTTGACCCTTCATTCTCATATCGGCTCCTTATAGTATTAGATACTAGTAACTTTGTTAGACAATACTAACTCTTGTACGATTTTATGTCAATCACTTTTGTTAACACCTATAAACATTTTTTATATTTAAACAACAGCAAGAATAGAGTATACTTCTCATATGGGAAGACAACAGATTAAGATAGATGATGCTGTGGAATATATCGTAGAAGAGAAAATCAAAGATTTTCCGCATATCTCCCTAAAAGATACAAGATCTGTCGGATTACTGAACAGAGTTGACACAAAATATATCTTCCACTGCAGTGCTCTGCCAGAAATCTTGGGATTATGCACACGGGAGTATTTTATCACCACAGAGTCAGGACAATCACGATTCCCCTATTATACGATCTATTTTGACACACCAGCATATACTATGTTCTTGGCTCATCATAATGGTCTTGGACATCGATATAAATTACGACTTCGCGAGTATGTCGGATTCACTACGGTTTATGCGGAGATCAAAGAGAAGTTCAAAGGAAAGACCAATAAACATCGTATACTAGTCACGAATCATGGGACTCTTGATACCTGTTTATATAATCGATCAAAGAAACGAGAGATCGACGATTTCACCAGATTATATCTTCCCTATGATCCAGAGGTACTGTCACAGACCTTATCGATACGATTTACAAGGATGACATTGGTACATACTACAAAAAGTGAACGTATCACCATTGATACCCATCTAGCATACAGCATGGGCCGAAACCACGTGAATTTACCTAATCTAGTAGTTGCTGAGATAAAACATCAGGGAGCTGTACCGCACCAGCAGTTCAGTCATATTCTCCATGATCTCAGAATTTATCCGACCCGATTCAGCAAATACTGTATGGGAATGATACATATAGACCCATCGCTAAAATACAACAGGTTCAAGAATACGTTATTACAGTTAGAGAGGTTGCCCCATGAATAGTCCAATCCTTGATCTTTTCATACGTTTTCTCATTAACATTATAATGATCTTTATCATTGCACGTTATCTCTACTATACAGGATCACGAAAGAAAGAATATGTTTTCACCTTCATTGTGATAGGTGTCACCGTCTTCTTTCTGTGTTATCTTCTTGCCAGTATAAACCTAGAGCTTGGTCTTGCATTGGGTCTCTTTGCCATATTCGGCATTCTGCGATACCGTACTCTCACCATACAGATAAGAGAGATGACGTATCTATTTCTATCGATAACTGTCTCAGTGATCAACTCACTCACCGCTGCAGGTTATCGACCGATGATCATTATTGTGGTAAACCTCGTCATACTTCTTATCACGGCAGTTATGGAGTTTCTATGGTTTAGACGAACAGAAAATATTATAACGGTTCGATATGAGAGAATAGAACTGATAAAACCCGAGAATAAGGAAGAACTCATAAAAGACCTTGAACATCGGCTGGGTATAAAGATCATTGATGTGCATATCGGATCCATCAATTTTCTTCGCGATACAGCTATGGTTGAAATACACTACGATGCCAGGAAGTATCCAAGTTTCCTCTCGGATTTCCAGGATAGCTAATCTTTTCCCGGTATCATATTCGTTTTCCCCGGGCTCATCGTAATATTCTGCCAGGTATCACTTCCATCCGGGACTCTACCTATACTATGAACATGCTCGCTCCATGTATACATATCCACAATGGCATCATCGTATCTGAGTATGATACTGTCAGCATTACCTAACTTCACATCAAACCCGTTACTTCCAGACTGAAACACTAGATACCCGCCGGAAGGAATAATCAGAGAATCAGGGATAGTATAGGTTCGCTCTTTTTTACTATCCTCCAGGACCCAGGGTCCCTTAGAAAAAGAGAAATCCGTTGTTCCTCCGTTAAAGAGTTCCACATAATCTTCTCCTCGTGAATTGATCTCGTTGATGAATATAGGGAACGATTTGTCTGTCTTTCTCTCTTTCTTGTTTGCGGTACCGGGAGTTCTTAGTAACTCAGTTGAGATCTCACGAAACCCGTCAGGAATTCTTCCTATAGAATTAACATCACTATCCCAGGGAATAGTATCTACGAGGATGTTCCCATAGTAGAGATTGACAGAATCATGTGCGCCCAACGAGAAAGAAATATCACATAGAGCTTCTTGTGGTACTTGATCATTGTTCAATACCTCTTTGGCCCGATCTTTTGTGAAAGGACAGATAAGGAGATGCCCATACCCCTCGATCCTGGTGCCTTCAGGGATAGAGAACAGTACATCACCATCTTCAAGATTCTTTCCGTTGTCAATGAGCTTCCAGCCTGAGGAGAAGATAACAGGAAGATCAGACAGGTTGAAGAGTTCAATGAATTCATATGTTCCTGTCGATGCAGCCTCATTGATCACAATATATTTTGGTTCAGCCAGTATCGGTGATCGATCAATAACCTTGGGAGTCGATGCACATCCTGCAAGCACCAAGAAAGAAAAGCATATCAGACCAATTCGTTTCATCATGTCACTCCATCACCTCCAATTTGACATTATCGATAAAGACCTCACGCCCCTTGCGGAGATTGCCCACACGGAACTGCAATCTACTATTAAACATATCCGGTCCAGTATAGGTCGCAGTGATCACCTCATGATGCCATTTCGTAGACGGGACAATGTCAGAGGAGAAGACCTCCTCGTGGTTATCCTGCTGTAGAATCACACGAACAAACTCATCTCCTGAGAACCGCTTTCCAGTCCGCATATCACAGGAGAAACGGAGCTTTTCTCCCTGTTGGATGAAGATATCATCATAGACAAAGGCGACCGAATCCCAAGGATCCTTCATCCCCTCAGTGATCTTGAGATACCCGACATGCCCATCATCCTCTTGAACCACCTGCTGATCCACACGGTTCTGAGACCAATTCAGGTTCCACATCGTATAGTCATCATCTTCAAAACTGCCATTAACAATCCTCAGAGGTTTCGGTGGTATATGCCGTTCCTCAAAGGCTGCAAGGTATTTCCTCATATACTCAGTCCGTTTATCTGCAAATTCCCTCAGTATAGCTAGATTCTTCTCCCAATTAACAGATGAGAGAAAAAAGTCAATATCACGGACAGGGTCATATATGGACCATCTGGCAGTGTGTCTTGGGATCTCACCTTCAATCTTTTTACTATATGTATCAATATCGGCTAACAGGACTTCGCGCTTGAATACAGTATCGAGCAGCTCTGTATATCTCCTGATAAAGGCTTCATAGAATGCTCTATGATGAATCAGACGGTAAAACAGCGTACTGATTATGTCATTATTTATTCCAGAAGAGATATACTCGATCATATCATAAC
>CAYYPJ010000187.1:0-5150 GCA_964473495.1 uncultured Spirochaetales bacterium | reverse complement strand
CAGAAGGGAAGAGATGTAAGATTTAGTAGAGCTATCAATGATATATCACTTCACTTAAAGCAGAGGGAAGATACATACATCAGTTTGTTCTTTGACTATTACGGACTTAAAAATGATTGGCCCGGATTAGATGAAGCTCATAAGAAAACTAAACCTTCAGAGATAGCCTCTGCTATAAATAATGCAACTCAATCTGCTGTTGATAAGAAGCTTTCCAAATATAGATCTGATACCCGCTTTATTCCTTACATAGCAGTTCATGAGTTCGAATCATTACTTTTTAGTGATCCCATGAAGACAGCACTCGTGTTGAAAGTGAATCAGGGTAAAATTGATACAATCATCAATCAATTCGGAGATCCGGAAAAGATCAACAATTCACCGAAAACTGCACCTTCTAAGCGTTTGAAGAAGCTTTATCCCAGATATAAGAAAACCATTACCGGTATAACAGCAGCTCGCGATATTGGCATTCCTAAAATGCGTGAGAAGTGTAAGGTCTTTGACCATTGGCTGAGTCAGTTGGAATCACTGGTTGGAGAACCAAGGTAAATGAATAACGAACTCTTCAGACATCTGTCCGGCTGCCTAGGTAAAGTGAGCGACGGGATCATCATATACATCCTGTGAACTCATCAGGACAGCCGATAGAATATATGCTCTTATGCCGAGAATTGCCATGAGCATTACGATATTCTCATACTGTGGCCGGGTTGGTTCAACTAGTCTTAAGAATCATAGTTCTTCCACAGAAACAAATATGGCCCTCGATGGCATCGTTGAGCATTCTTACCGGTAAAAACATGCAGCTGTATCTTTACCACGAGAAATCAATAATGTTCTTTATGAATGCGGTCTTTCAGGTTACCACTACGTGAATATCATGTATAATCAAAATATGAAGACTATACCGATTAACACCTACAATTCACCAACGGTGATTTTAGAACTCATCTACCAACTTAAAGTAAAAGAGGTTATGAGCAGATCATTGATCACAGCGTGTCGTCATACGACGCTTCGCCAGATCCAGAGACTTATGAGAAAGAATTCAATCACAGGGGTACCCATTGCCGAAAGAAAGCGTCTGATAGGTATTGTAAGTATGGATGATATCATCCAGGCACTTGACCACGGATACATTGAAGAAACAGCAGAACACTATATGACCTCAAAACTGATAGTTCTCGAAGATAACATGCCCATCTCATTTGCGATCACCTACTTTGATCGCTATCCTTTTCATCGATTCCCTGTTCTGAACAAGAATAAAGAACTTGTAGGGATGGTGACCTCAAGAGATATCACCACACGTCTCCTTATTGAGATCGATAAAGAGGTAGATCGTATCGAACGAGTCAACAGCTATGCTACAGAAGAGGGAGGGACCACTCAGCAGATTAAAACCTTTTCCGTATTCAAGAATGATTTTGAACATGCAGGTCTTGCTTCAACAGAGATCAAGAAGATGTTGAAGAAAGACGGACGAGATCCCAAGATAATACGCCGAGCAGCAATCGCTTCATATGAACTGGAGATCAACCTCGTCGTCCATGCAAATGGCGGAAAGATCACAGCTGCATTCGAACAAGAGCTGATCACCATTACGGCGAAGGACATCGGTCCAGGTATCCCCGATATTGATGACGCCATGAAGGAGGGGTTCTCGACTGCCACTGAGTGGATACGTTCCCTTGGTTTCGGTGCCGGGATGGGTCTACCGAATGTGAAGAGAGTATCAGATGAGTTCTCTATAACTTCATCAGATGATCAGGGGACAGAGGTCATTTCAAAAATATATCTATAATCATCTACGATACAGGAGGCATACATATAATGAAATTAACTGAGATTATGACTCAACTTGCATACAAAGCGATTGTCTTCCCAAATGATCAGGGAACATGTGTGAATGCATATACATCAGACCTGCTGAGCGACGTCATGGGGAATGCCCCTGAGGACTCGGTACTTATTACCATACAGGGGCATAAGAATACTATAGCAGTTGCATCTCTTGTAGGTATACAGGCAGTTATCCTCTGCAATAAACGATCTGCACCTGATGATATGCAGGAAGCCGCAGTACATGAGGGGATAGCGATCTTCTCTACGAGTGATGATCAATTCACTGCATCCTGCAAGATTGGTGAATTACTCCATAAGGACCTATGAGTACCTATACTATCGATCTTCATAACCATTCATGCCTCAGCCCCTGCGGAAGTCTGGAGATGTCTCCTACGGTACTCGTACAACGTGCTCACTCATTAGGTATTGATATACTCGCACTCACAGATCACAACAACACACACAATCTGCCGACATTTAAGCAGTGCTGCAGAGGAGAGGGAATAGTACCAATATTCGGGTTAGAAGTGACTACACAAGAAGAGATACATGTCGTGTGTCTCTTTGAGAAGCTCTCTGTTGCCATGCAGTTCGGCTCATATATAGAGTTCCTACTTCCTGACATCCCGAATGTACCGGAATTGTTTGGGGATCAAGTCTATGTCGATAGATATGAGACAATCCTTGGTGTTGTTGAAAAGAACCTGACAAACAGTGCAGATATCAGCTATGAGACGCTTATTGAGGAAGTCTTAAGTCATGATGGTTTAGCAATACCAGCTCATATCGACCGACCGGCATTCAGTGTGAGCTCACAGCTTGGATTCCTTCCAGACCTACCCTACTCGGCGGTAGAATCAATCAACATCTCCTGTCCCATAGAGACCTATGATAATGTGATAATCAGAAGTTCCGATGCCCACTATCCTGAAGATATCGGGAAACGTGTTACTTATATAGAGACCGATCTCTTGAATTTCTCGGGTTTGAAATCAGCTTTAGAGAGAAAGGCCGTTTCCTATTAACATAGGTACCCAGACATACAGGATTATACCGAGAATAGCGGAGCAGATGATACAATAGATAGGATGAATTTTAAACTTCTTTGCAAGAATCAGAATTACCAGGAATATAGTGAACCCACGCCAATCGATTGCAAACTCTCCATCGCGTATATCGCCGGTAAATATCGATACAGTTGCAAAGAACATCACAGCAGACCCAATAAGCCCGATTGCAGCAGGCCGTATCCCAGAGAGTATTCCCTGGAGGAAAACACTCTTGTTAAATCGTTCTACCATATGTGCCACAATACTCACGATGATCAATGAAGGGATCAATAATCCTATAGTAGCCGCTAATGCACCGGGAAAACCGGCTGTGCGTATACCGATAAAGGTTGCAGCATTCACACCGATAGGTCCCGGCGTCATCTGTGATACTGCTATAATATCAGTAAACGCAGTCGGCGTAAGCCAATTATTTCTAGCAATCTCGTCCTGAATGAGCGGAATCATTGCATAGCCGCCGCCGAACCCGAGCAGACCAATCTTAGCAAATGTCAGAAAGAGTTTAACGAGGATCATGGGCTCTCACCTTTCTCATACCGTGCAGGATCAAGCCCAATACCGCAGCACAAAGAATGACAAGTGCAGCATTAATATTAAAATACCAGACAGCAGTAAAACTTCCGGCGGCAACCACGGCAGTGTAGGGAGATATAAGCACACGCTTTCCTAAGCTATAACCGGCTATACCAATTAATGCAGTGACCCCTGCTCTCACACCTTGAAAAGCTCCTTGAGCATAGACATTATCTTGAATCGAGACATATAATAATGAAAACAGGGAAATGGTGATAAGTGACGGGATCATCATACCGAGTGCGGCAATGATCGCTCCTGGTAAACGAGCGACCTTATATCCAATGAACATGGAAGTATTAAAGGCAATCACTCCAGGTAAAGACTGTACAATCGCTATGATATCGACCATCTCCTCTTCACTTATCCATTTTCTATGCGATACAAACTCCTTCTCGATAATCGGGAGCATGGCATATCCCCCTCCTATCGTGAAAGCACCGATACGAAGGAAAGTCTCAAAGAGTATAAAAAACCGTTTTATTTGCGATTGGTCACTATTCAATGGAAGACCTGCTTATTCTGTTCTTTAATACGTTATCATCAATTTCTTCGTCCAAAAATACGTAAGATGAACAAAAAGATATTGATGAAATCCAAATAGAGCTTTAATGCCCCAAGGATAGAAAGTTTCACATAAGTCTCTTCAGACATAGAAGCACCATATGACTCATTCCATCCTTTTATTATCTGTGTATCCCAAGCAGTAAGTCCAAGGAATACCAGAACAGCTACATATGATATAAGGTAATAGACAGAGGCACTCCCAATGAACATATTAATCAGACTTGCGATCACCACCCCCCATAATGCCATGACGAGGTACTGTCCTGTCCCTGAAAGAGACCGTTTACTCGTCATGCCGAACAGGCTCATACCGGCAAAAGCCGCAGCCGTCGTAAAGAATGCACGAGAGATCATAAGCCCTGAATAGGCAAGAAATATACTTGACAGCACCACACCATTTATTGCCGCATATCCAATAAAGGCGAATACAGCCGACTGAGCACTCATCTTCTCAAGACGTGTCGATATATAGATCACTAGCCCAAACTCAGCCAAGATGAGAACAATAAATACCCCGGGTGTCTGAAAGATCAGCTGCAGCAGAGCCGGAGATGAGGAGACTAGATAGGCTATGACTCCGGTAAGGGCAAGCCCCCCAGTCATCCACATATATACATTCCGCAATATACTTCGCTCACGTGTTATCGAATGATTAAGCATCTCTGCTCGTGTTAAAGCCATACATAAACCTCCACATACGAATAATACTAATAATAAAGATGCAAATGGAAAAGAAAAAAATCAATAGTAAATTTAATCTTACCTCATGAATGACGGACCATCCTCTCCATCCGAAGATATCCCATAGATATCATCCTTGAAGTCCCAGATTAGTATATCAATACCCAGATCTTCGGCAAGCTCCTTACACTCATCATAATATTCTATAAATTCACTGGTCAACATAATAAAGGCAGGATGGTACTGTTTTACGATGTTAGTGATCTCTCCCTTAAACAGTGGATATATAAATCCTGAGTAGAGCATAAATGGCGGTAAAGACGGCGCATTGAGAAAACATAGCCCCCAAGTCTCATCCGAATCAAGTTGACTCATCAGTTGTTTTGCATTTTTAAAATAGAGCGTCAT
>CAYYPJ010000186.1:0-5151 GCA_964473495.1 uncultured Spirochaetales bacterium | reverse complement strand
TGTGACCCATTCTCCTATACCTATACCCCGGCCTTTCATGCACTGATCTTCAGTGTGAATTATGACAATGACTATGACGAAGATGGCAAACCTATAAACAGGCTCAATTACACAATTCCTGATGGTGATGATATGGCAAACACATTTTCTGCATACGGGTTTAGAGCAATCGATGGATTATCTCCTGTGCACAATACGAAAAATTGTACGACAGCAGATATCCAAAGTGAAATTGAGGGCATGGCAGATATAGCGAAAGCAGAGGATATAACCCTCTTCTACTTCTCTGGACATGGCTATAGGGACGAAAGAGGGATTTCATATCTGGTTCCCTATAAGGATGGAGCTGGATACGATCCCATTAATTCCGAAGAGCTCTTTGATGCCCTTAAGACTGTCCCCGGTAAGAAGATAGTCATTCTTGATACCTGTTTCTCCGGAGGATTCGTCTCTGATGCAGGGTATGATGTGGATGGATTACCCGAGAACTATACAGATAAGTTAGAACCCTCTGCATTCTCTCAGAGCTGGGAGAGGTTCTTCGCTCCTGAAGATCTCTCTGTTGCATATCCCAATATTACGGTTATCTCAGCTGCAGGGGAAGATGAGGAATCACAGGAAGATCCATTTCTTGCTAATGGTACCTTCACCTACTATTTTCTTCAGGTCCTGGGGTATGATCATACTGATGGAACAGTATATCCGAACCCTGCTGCCGATCGTAACAAGGACGGTTATATTACCGTATCAGAAGCTTATGGAGCTGCTTTTGAGCTCTTCTCCCATGAATATCTGAATCGATATAATAAATCTGATGAAGCGATCAGAGACTATTTCTGCTACTATCCTCATATCTCCGGCGGGCATGAGGATGTGATCCTCATACATCTTGATGATTAACCGGACATTCCCTTGAGTTCTTCTATCTCATCTCTTATAAGAGCTGCTTTCTCGAATTCAAGCCTCTTTGCATGTTCAAGCATCTGTTTTCCCAGAGTCCTGATCAACTTCTTCCTCTGTGCCGGTATGATGATATTATAGCCTCTCTTGATGAGCTCGATGTCTGTCTCTACTGTAGCTTTATCATCCTGCTTCATTCTCAGCAGGATATCCTGTACGGCCTTGTGGACTGACTTCGGGGTAATATGGTGTTCCTTGTTGTAGGCAAGTTGTCGTTCTCTTCTCTGTGTAGTCTCTTTTATAGCTTCTTCCATAGCATTGGACATCTTGTCTGCATACATGATCACTTCCCCATGCTCATTCCGTGATGCACGACCAACAGTCTGGATCAGCGCAGTTGCAGAACGGAGGAACCCGATCTTATCGGCATCGAGAATGGCAACAAGGGATACCTCGGGGAGATCCAACCCCTCTCGGAGAAGATTTATTCCCACAAGAACATCAAACACGCCAAGGCGCAGATCACGGAGGATCTCCACCCGTTCGATCGTCTCTATCTCTGAGTGCAGATACCGTACACGAACACCGATACCTGCAAGGTAATCGGTAAGATCTTCAGACATCTTCTTGGTAAGCGTGGTGATCAGTATCCTCTCATCTTTCGCAACACGTTTACGTATTTCCCCATAGAGGTCCTCGATCTGTCCCCGTGTAGGACGTACCGTGATCTCAGGATCCAAAAGTCCGGTGGGTCGTATGATCTGTTCCACTACCTGGGCTGAACAGTTCATCTCAGCTTTTCTCGGAGTCGCAGATACAAAGATACGCTTATCGAGTATATCATCGAATTCCTGGTAGCGGAGTGGACGGTTATCGAGGGCCGAAGGAAGCCTGAATCCGAAATTAACAAGATTAGTCTTTCGGGATCTGTCTCCCTCGTACATCGCACCGATCTGGGGGACAGTGACATGCGCCTCATCTATGAAGGTCATGAACCTCTTGGGAAAATAGTCTAACAGAACAGCAGGGCGTTCACCCTCCTCTCTCCCGCTCAAGGGCCTCGAATAATTCTCTATACCTGAACAATACCCCATTTCCTGAAGCATCTCGATGTCATACTCCGTACGTGTCTTGATCCTTTCGGCTTCAAGGAGTTTCCCCTCTGCAATAAAGTATTCATACTGCTGGTCGAGTTCCCTGCGTATATCATCTATGGCATTCCGTACCTGTTCTTCCGGTATGACAAAGTGTTTTGCCGGATAGATCATACAATGATCCGCCTCTTCCAGTCGCTCACCTGATACCGGATCAAACTTGGTGATCGACATTATCTCATCCCAATCCAACTGGATTCTATACGCATCTTTCATATAGGCAGGCTGAATCTCCATTATATCACCACGGACACGGAATCCTCCGCGTTTCAAGATAGCATCATTTCTCTCATACTGCATTCGAACGAGTTGTTTGAAGATATCGCTATGATTGAAAGCCTCACCTAGAGAGAATCCAATGCGCATATCTTTGAATGAGACCGGATTCCCCAGTCCATAGATACATGATACAGTCGCTACGATAATGACATCAGAGCGTTCCATGAGTGCAGATGTGGCTGAAAGACGCATACGATCGATCTCTTCATTGATTGATGAATCTTTCTCTATATAGAGGTCCTTTGCCGGAACATAAGCTTCCGGTTGGTAGTAATCATAGTAGGAAACGAAATACTCTACCGCATTATCAGGGAAGAAGGATTTGAACTCTCGATAAAGCTGTGCTGCCAGCGTCTTGTTGTGGGAGAGGACAAGTGTCGGTATCTGAATACCTTCGATGACCTTTGCCATCGTGAAAGTCTTTCCTGACCCGGTGACCCCTTTTAAGGTCTGGGTATCAAAGCCGTTCTTGACCCCCTGGATCAGTGCATCAATCGCCTGCTGCTGATCACCTGCAGGTTCGTAGTCCGCATGTACCCTGAATCGCAGCATGCTTATTCCCACTCATATTGTTCAGGACGTTCCACAAGCTCCACATCCAGACTAATACGTTTGTTACCACGAAGGACGACCACATCGATAGTATCGCCTGGTTTGGTCGACTCCAGAGCACTGAAATAATCAGCAAAGTCCTTGACCGTGATACCAGCGACTTCCACTATGATATCTCCATCGAGATAGAAGATAAGATCCCCGTACTTCACCTTCTCAGAACCACCTCTGATCCCTGCATTCTCAGCCTTTCCGTTTGTCTTTACCTTAGATACGATAATACCGGAATCGGTGGGGAGATCCCCGTAATTAGCAATACGACTGTCAAGTTGAACCGGACTGATATCTATCCATCCACGAGCGACTTTCCCATACTCGATCAATTCCGGTATGACTCTCCTGGCAGTATCTACCGGAACGGCAAAACCTATGCCCATCGATCCTCCAGTAGTCGTATATATGGATGAGTTTATCCCGATCATCTTCCCACGGGAATCAAGAAGCGGCCCTCCGGAATTTCCCGGGTTTATCGATGCATCAGTCTGGATCATATTGAGCATGATAAGATTGTCCTCGGTCTTTATCGGTCTGTTAAGTCCAGAGACGATACCATCTGTCAGAGTCCTCTCATATCCGAAAGGGTTCCCGATCGCAAGAACTTTCTGTCCTATCTTCAAGTTCTTAGAGGACCCAAGATCGATAGTGGTGAGTTTTACCCCCTTCGGATCGATCTTGACGATCGCAAGGTCATTCTCTTTATCCTTTCCTATGACTTCTCCAAGATAACTAGTACCATCATAGAGACTGACATAGACTTCAGCAGCACCATTTATCACATGATAATTGGTTACGATGTGACCTTCCTGATCGATGATAGACCCGGAACCTGATCCAGACTCAGGTATTGCTTCAAGAGAGAGATTGTATTGATAATTCTGTGCCGAGATGTTCACGACAGCCTTGTTGTACTTCTCATAGACATCTATATTCTGCTGTTCTTCTTCAGTATAGTCAGTGTACCCTTCACTCGAAAACACTGAGAGGGCATCGGCAATGATACCGAGAGAACCGGCATCTTCTTTATCTGATATTCCAGCCAACTCTAGTAATCCGGTCTCACCTTTAGTGAGCAGCACAGTTCTTGCTGCCTGCTGAAGGACCTTCTCAGCTTCCCGCATCTTCAAATATTCGGTCCAGGTATAGATGCCATATCCAATCAAAGAGGCGATCAGCATAAGAAAGATCATGCCGATGATCCTCTTAGTATCTTTCGATGATTTGCTCATGTACTCCGACTCCTACTTCATCTATTGGGTCACTATATCATATAAATCAACTTCACTAAATAGTATCAGGATTCAATTTGTACATCCATCTACCAGTGCGGTATAGGATAAAGATTATGATCGCAACAAGAAAATTTGATAAGAACATAGCATACCAGATACCAGTAGGTCCCATACCCAGCCATTTGCTCAGCAGAAAGGCTGCAGGGACACGTATGCCCCACAGACGAAATATCTGTAGGAACATGATAGGTCTAGTGTCCCCTCCACCCTGAAAAGCTCCGACCATGACGGTGAAGACGGCAAAGAAGATCACTGATACTGATACGATCCTAAAGAGCGATGCCCCATAGAAGATCACTTCAGGGTCATCAACAAAGAATCGAACGAACTGGTTCCCATAGAAGAACGTCAGACTCATGCCTATGGTGATGAAGATCGTTATCGTCCACAATCCATAATGAACGGTCTTTTTTGCATCCTGATAGTTCTTTCCGCCAAGGCTTTGTCCGACAATGACAGCTGTTGCCTGACTTATGCCCTGTCCGGGCATATTGAACAGTGCTATGATTCGCCCACCTACACCAAAAGCTGCAATGACTGCAGGCCCGAAGGTATTCACGACCCCCTGCAGGGTAGAGAATCCCAAGGCCGATACTCCCTGTCCTAATGATGAGGGTAATCCGATTGAAGCAATCAGGCCCCATGCCTTTTTGTCGGGTTTGAGGGAATGCAGGGAGAGCGAGACATCGAGTCTCTTCGAGGTAAGGAGATAGAGAGCTATAAGAGATGCCACCACACGAGAGATGACTGTAGCCCATGCAGCTCCTGCGACTCCCATCTCGGGGAATGGCCCGATCCCAAAGATAAGAACGGCATCTAAGACCACATTCAGCAGTACCGTCACAACCTGTATGAGTAAGGGAGTCATACTGTTGCCGATACCCTGCAGAACTCCCCTGAAAGCAAATGATATAAAC
>CAYYPJ010000185.1:0-5152 GCA_964473495.1 uncultured Spirochaetales bacterium | reverse complement strand
AAAGGGAACTGCCTGTATGACCCCTTCGACATCCTCTCCGGGTAATCCTATCGAGAGCGAATCAGGGGTTCCAACAGCGATGAATACAGCATCGTCACCGTTGTCTATGAGACTCTTCAGGGTAAAATCCACTCCCATACGCTTTTCAGTGATGATATCAACACCCATATGTTCAATCATACGAATCTCTCGTGCGATCGTCTCTCGTGGTAATCTATAGGCAGGTATGGTCTGAACCAGCATGCCGCCCGGGCGTGCGGCAGATTCAAAGATTCTTGGACGGTAACCCAATCTTGCCAGGAAATAGGCACATGAGAGTCCTGCAGGTCCTGCTCCGATGATTGTTATCGTGCGTTTTGCATTTTCCTCGTTTTCCCGAACTTCCGGCAGCTGAATCGTTACTTCCTGGTCAGTGAGGAATCGTTTGATACTGCGAATCGCAACAGCATCATCTAAACTTGCCCTGCGGCATTTATCTTCACAGGTGTGAAAGCATACTCGTGCACATATAGCGGCAAACGGGTTGCGTTCCCGGTGCAGCCGGAGTGCTTCAGCGTAGCGTCCTTCTCCGACGAGAGATACGAATCCCGGTATATCGACATGGGCCGGACAGGCGCTTTGACATGGAGCACGAACGAGACCCGGACAGACACCTGCTTCACAGTGTTTATCACGTATATGAGCTTCATATTCATGTCTGAAGTGACGTATTGTCGATAGGACCGGGTTCGGAGCTGTTTGCCCAAGACCACATAGCGCTGTCTGTTTTATCTGAGTACCTAACTCGATCAAACGTTCTATATCACCTTCTTCGCCCTCACCATTGCAGATACGGGTAAGGATCTCAAGCATTCTTTTTGTCCCTATTCTGCAGGGAACACATTTTCCGCATGATTCTTCTTGAACGAATTCAAGAAAGTAGCGTGCGATATCGACCATGCAGGTTGTGTCATCTAGAATGATCATACCGCCAGAGCCCATAATTGCTCCAAGATCCTTCAGGCTCTCATAGTCTAAAGGTACTGAAAGATACTCTTTTGGGATACATCCTCCAGAAGGACCCCCTATTTGAGCAGCTTTGAATGTTCGGTCATGTTTGATACCTCCGCCGATGTCGAAGATCACATCTCCAAGAGGTGTGCCGATAGGGACTTCCACCAACCCTGTGGTTCGTACTGCCCCTGCTAATGCAAAGACTTTAGTCCCATTGCTCTTCGCTGCTCCATCTTTTTGGTACCACTGAGCGCCATGATTGATGATAGGGGAGATATTTGCATAGGTCTCTACATTGTTCAGCAGGGTAGGCTTTTTCCACAGCCCCTCTTGGGCAGGAAATGGTGGTCTTGGTCTTGGATCACCGCGTTTTCCCTCTATAGAGTGAATCAATGCAGTCTCTTCTCCGCAGACAAACGCCCCGGAACCCATACGTATACCAATATCAAATGAGAAGTTGGTACCGAGAATATTGGTGCCGAGAAGTCCATACGACTGTGCCTCTTCAATAGCATGCTGCAGACGTGCAACTGCAAGTGGATACTCAGCACGTACATAGACATACCCCTGTTGGGCTCCTATGGTATATGCTGCTATGATCATGCCTTCGATCACACTGTGAGGATCTCCTTCT
Source organism: uncultured Spirochaetales bacterium (assembly GCA_964473495.1). GTDB lineage: Bacteria > Spirochaetota > Spirochaetia > CAKZLE01 > CAKZLE01 > JAIPFY01. The sequence continues at coordinate 3,525 of CAYYPJ010000185.1, read as the reverse complement.
AGTACACTCCGATCCATGAATGCTCCGGGGTCTCCCTCATCAGCATTGCAGAGAACATATTTTTCCTCTCCTTGTGATTCAGCTGTGAACTTCCATTTAAGCCATGTAGGGAATCCCGCCCCGCCCCGGCCTCGAAGACCAGAAGCTTTCAAAGAGTCGAAGACCATCGCTGAGTCAGATTGAGTGAGCACTTTGACGAATGCCTGATACCCTTTCCTTGCAATATAGTCCCGAATATTAAGAGGATCGATGATCCCGCAGTTTCTTAAGACAATCTTCTGTTGTGGAGAGAGAAATGAAGATTCTTCTTCACTATGGACTTTCTTGACTGGATGGTCATCAGTCAGAAGATATTTCTCTACCGGGGTTCCGCCGATCAGGTGTTCAGTGACAATCCGGTCGACCTGTTGTGTCGTGATCTCCTGATAGATGATCTTGTCCGGAAGGATCTTTACCATGGGGCCATTAGAACAGGGACCCATACAACCCGTCCCGATGATTGGTATATCAAGGTTGTGAACGGATAAAGATTCCTTAAAAGCCTCTTTCACCTCCAGAGAGCCAGAGGCTATACATCCCCCGCCAGTACAGATGAGAATTGCTGGTTTCCCATCTGCAAGGGTCTTCTCGGCTGTGATCTTCTCTGCTGACTCAAGGAATGCAGCTATACTATCTCTTTTGTTCATCTTGTACTCCTGTTTGATCTGAAGTCATGCGATAGGGAGATAACAACTCTTTTATCTTATCGGCTTTGACTCGTTGGTGGACTTGATCATCTATCATGACTACCGGAGCCAAACCGCATGCTCCAAAACATCTTCCTATCTCTAAAGAGAATTGACGGTCTTCTGTGGTCTCTCCCACATGGATGCCGAGTTCTTTTGAGATCGCACTGAGTACTTCTTTTCCTCCACGCACATAACAGGCTGTCCCGAGACAGACACGTACCATGTGTTCACCGCGAGGGACTGTGGAGAAGAATGAGTAGAAGGTAACGACGCCTGCTACTTCACTATAAGGAATATGCAGTGATTTGCTGATGTGGGCAAGTGACTGCTTAGGCAGATACCCGAGAAGATTCTGTGTAGACTGCAGAACAGGTACGAGGGCCCCTTTGGTCCCTCTATATTCACGAATGATCTCATCGATCATAGGGAAAGTATCTTCCGGCTTCATCTCTTTGTGTTGATGTTCATCTTTAATATCTGAATACGATAGTGTTTCTGACATAGATACCCCTTTGTTCAGAATTGACTCCTGATCTTTCAGGACACAAAGAAGGTCGATCATGTAGTAAAAAAGTCTATGTATTCTGCTAAAAGCAGGAAGTCTCCCAGATAAAAGAAAGCACGGTACAATATGTAGTAAAAATCTATTATCCAACCAAGTATAGCATATTTTTCACTATAAGCAACTATTTAATATGCTTTGAAGCATTTATAACATATTCAGTGATATAATATAATCATTATTGGGGTGTTAATAGGCTATAACAAGTATTTAAACAGTCAGAAAGAGTCATATAAAGAACCGGGGGGTCAACCCGGCTTGCATATTTGTGTTAGTGGTAAAAGGTGTTTAGAGAATATGTGCCAAGAAAGTCTTTGTTCTTTCTTCTTTTGGTGCGTCAAAGAGCTCAGAAGGGGTTCCTGTCTCTATGATCTTTCCATTGTCCATGAAGATGACCTTATCTGCTGCAGCACGGGCAAACCCCATCTCATGGGATACTACGATCATAGTCATCCCGTCATTGGCTAGATCAAGCATGACATCAAGGACCTCTTTGATCATTTCCGGATCAAGAGCACTTGTCGGTTCATCAAACAACATCACTTTTGGTTCCATTGCCAATGCACGTGCAATTGCAACGCGCTGTTGTTGTCCTCCGGAAAGCTGACTGGGATAAACTGTCTCTTTATCTTCCAGACCGACTTTCTTCAGCAGCTTTTGCGCCTGAAGCACTACATCATCCATATTCCCATGTCTTACCATATGAGGGGCTAATGTGATATTCTCAAGTACCGTGAGGTGGGGGAACAGATTAAAATCTTGAAAAACCATACCTGCTTCTTCTCTGATCTTTCTAATATCGACTGATGGACTTGTGACATCATCATCATCGATCCATATCTTACCTGAAGTTGGTATTTCCAGTCTATTCACACTTCTCAGCAATGTACTCTTGCCGCTTCCTGAAGGACCGATGACCAATACCACTTCCCCATATTTGACGGTAAGACTCACATCTCTGACTGCCTGAATAGTCCCGAAGTTCTTAGATACATGTTCTATACGAATTATCTCATCCATTGTTCTTCATCCTATCTTCCATTATAGCAACCAGTTTAGACAGTAACAAGGTGATGATCAAATAGATCAGTGCTACGATCAGCATGGTCTCCAATGAGAGGAATGTCCTGGAAATATATTCTCTTCCACGTCGAAGGATATCACGAAGAGCAATGACAGATACCAATGATGAATCTTTTAACATGGCAATGAATTCATTACCGATTGCCGGTATGATGATCTTTATTGTCTGTGGGAGAATAACCTTTCTCATAGCTTGAGATCTTGACAGACCAAGAGCATAGGCCGCTTCCATCTGGCCTTTGGGAATTGCCTGTATACCAGCTCGAAAGATCTCTCCCATGTATGCGCCATAGCAAATTGAGAGAGCTATGACTGCAGAGAGAGATCCTTGAATTCTAAAGAATCTACCTAATGCATAGTAAATGAAAATCAGTTGGACGAGGAGGGGTATCCCTCGAATCAACTCAACATAGATCCCTGCTATGATACGAACGGAATTATGTTGAGAAATTTGTCCAAACCCGCAGAAAAGACCAAGGATCACCGAACCGATAATTGCAAAGACGGTTACCTCAAAGGTGATTGGTATCCCTTTTGAGGCAACAATGAAAATATTTCTATAGGGTACTGCTCCGAATATCAGCAGGATACCCAATAAGATGATTGACCCGAAAAAAGTTATTTTCCAGGAATCAAATATGAAGAATTTCTCTCGCGAGGGTATAAGAGCCCCGTCTGTCACATCTAGATGAGTGGGTAGATTGGGACTCTCAGGAAGATCACCCTTCTTTAGTGCAGCCATTTTGCCACCAGTTCATCAAGTTTTCCTGAAGCTTTTACTGCAGAAAGACCTTTATTGAGTTTTGCTAACAATTCCTGGTTGTCCTTCTGAACGGCGATCCCAAAAAACTCTTCAGTAAATGGAGCTCCGGCTAATTTTAATGTATCTGCATAATTCTTATTGACCAGAACAAAATCAGAAGCAGTGATTGAGTCACAGACAACTCCTGAGATGTTTCCGTTCATCAAGTCTTCGACTGCCAGCCCTATCTCATCATACGCCATTCTTTTAACCTCAGGATATTCTTCAATAGCAAAATCTCCAGTCGTACCATTCTGGGCACCGACTTTCAGTCCGGACATATCTTCCAGGCCTTTGACGCCTGTTAAATCTTTTTTGATGATCAAGACCTGTCCTGCATTGATATAGGG
>CAYYPJ010000184.1:0-5177 GCA_964473495.1 uncultured Spirochaetales bacterium | reverse complement strand
TTGTGGTTATTGTAAATCCCTTCAATTCCTAGACAATTATGCTGGTTTTTGCAGGAGAGTCATTCATTGGTCTTGATAACGATATCTACATGCTGAAAGACCCGGTATTTCAGACCTCAGTTATCAGAATATCATACTTCATGGCAGTCGCTACCATTGCAGTTATACTTATCTCTTTAGTAATCTCATTGATTCTAAACAAAAAATTCAAAGGCAGAGGAATTCTCAAAGCTGTCGTGATAATTCCCTGGGCGATTCCGCCAGTGGTAAACGGACACCTATGGAAATGGATCTTCAACGGCGACTATGGAGCGCTTAATGGACTTCTTTATCAACTGGGAATCATAAAAGATTATCATTTTTGGCTTAACAACTCGTTCGTAGCATTGAATCTGGCAATATTCTTATTCGTCTGGAGATATACTCCTTTTATCACCATTCTGTTTTTAGGAGTACTTCAGTCTATTCCAAAACAGCTCTATGAAGCTGCAAAAGTAGACGGTGCAGGTGCTTTCAGACAGTTTTACTACATAACGCTTTCCTCTCTCTCCAGAATAGGGGGAATCGCGGTCATACTCACCCTGATTGCTTCATTTAATGTCTTTGACGGTATATATGCATTGATGGGATTCAGTGAGTCCACAAAGACCCCCATGATATACAACTATGAACTTACATTTGAGATGGGCAGGTTTGGAAGAGGTTCTGCTATGGCCTATCTGGTAGGTTCATTTCTATTCATCATGACACTATTATATATAAAAATGAGCTTCAGAAAGGATAAGATATGAAGGAAAAACCAGTATACAGAATATTTTTCGGGGTATTGGTTTTCCTGATTATTTTCTGGTCAGCTGTGCCTCTGTTATGGATTCTTATCTCATCACTATCGGCACGTACAGAGTTGTATTCAATACCTCCACACTGGATTCCGAAAAACCCGACTCTTCAAGCATATAAGACTGTACTTATCACTGGTGAAAGTTTTCGGGGAGGCGGGGGGATCGCCGCCACAGATCTGCTGAGAAAAGGTATCCTGAACTCACTTCTCGTATCTACTTCTACAACAGCTCTTGTTATGTTCTTTGCACCTCTTTTGGGATATGCATTTTCACGATTGAGGTTCAAAGGCAGTACCATATTCTTTTACATCATAATCGGAATTATCGCTCTGCCGTCCTGGCCTGTGCTTATTGGTCTATTCTCGGTATTCAGCAATCTGCATTTGCTGGATACAAAGACCGGACTGATACTGCTCTCATTCACATTCAGACTCCCTTTTGAAACATGGTTTATGAAAGGTTATTTTGAGTCTGTACCAGTCGAGATTGAGGATGCCGCAAGAATTGACGGATGTACAAGACTACAGACTCTTTTTAAGGTCAGCATTCAAATGGTCATGCCTGGACTGACAGCAGTATCCATCATCTCATTCCTCAATACTTGGAATATGTTCGCAGCACCTTTGGTACTGACATATACTCTTAAATCAAAGCCTCTCACTGTTACGATGACGGAGTTCATCGGTCAGTATTTTGTACACTGGGATCTCATGTCAGCTGCGACGATGATCGCAATAATACCACCTATTCTTATTGTTATCTTCTTTCAGAAAAACATCGTACAGGGTCTCTCAGCTGGAGCAATAAAATAGCAGTACTAGCAAGAGAAGTCGACTAGCGTCATTTGAGGGGAGTTGCATAGATACCTGATTCAGATCCTTCAATCAGGACTGCACCAACAGTCTTTGCATAGAAATCGGCAGGACCTACTCCTCCTATTATTGCATAGGCATATCCTTGTATGCTCATTGACCAGAGAGCTTCCAGGAGAAGAGCTTCACCGATTCCTTTTCCCCGAGCACTTTGTTCAACACCCATTGGGCCAAAGAAGTTCCTGCACGCTGCATCATATGAAGCAAATCCTACTATTTTGCTATCGATCACAGCAATAAAAGTGGCTACTGGATGACGAGAAAAAGTCACATCACATTCGTCCGCCCATCCCTGAGAAAAATGTGTTTTTATCCAATGAGTTACCTTGGTTTTCTCTGAAGCCAGCGGCCTGCGTATTAAGACTCCCCTCTTTTCTACTGCTTCAGTCTTCTTTTCCGGCAAAGAATATAATTTTACGAGCATATCCAACATAGATTCACCCTACCTTTACTAATAGATTATTGATTCCTATAAATTCTGCAGCTAAAGATCTGTTTCATTCCCCTTATAACTCTGTACATAGTGTCACCTTTAGAAGGTTCTGTTAAGTCAACACCACACCTGAGAGTAGGGGCTTATAAGAAGCAGAATCCTCGCTGACTCTCTTCGAGCCTCACGTTCTTCTCCTGGTACTTTGCATGCTCTTCGTATCTTCTTCTTCATCAGGGTCAGCCCTACTTACACCCTATCCAAAGAATTCTGAAATGATCTGCCCGATATGGCTTATCCTTCAACGCAGGATAAGCTGATTGCAGCCTTCACTTTCCGCATTCCCATTAGTTCTTCTATCGATACGTTTGACGGTATCGTTATCACCATATGCACGTGATCCTCTTTTTACGTTCAAAGATCGATTCTATTCACTGTTCTCTCTATTCACTATTTAAAAACGGTATTCCGAACGCATACTATATGATAGATACATTGTTGCAGTACATCCGTTATTTTCTCATTCCGCCTTTTTTTAGTATAGCATATTTCTCTTACGGTTCAGCATTCATAGCATACTCACTGCCTTTGGCGGGTAATTTCCAAGTATCACTTAAAGATACTACGTATCAAGACTTGTTTTTGATCTGCCGTCTTAGACTTTCGAAGTAAAAGAACAGATGATCGTAAACTGGATATAAGAACACATAACACCTGATGCCCAAATCTTATGCGATCACAACAGAGAAAATGGAGACAAACTGGACTAGCAGCTTCATGACAAGACTCCCTGCAATAGAGATATTTCCCAGACACCCGCAGATATGTTCTCTGCTACCGGGCAAAAAGGTCAGAGTGCAGAATACTCTCTTTTGTCTCTTCTTACTTGAATCAAAGAAGAGCGGCTCCTGTTCTATAGAGAACAGAAAGGAGCATCAAAGATGAACGAACACATAACCTATGAGGGACAGGAACTTCTACCAGTGACCAGTGATATCGTATTCAAAGCCATATTCAGCGCAGATGAGAACAGGGAGCTGCTGGCAGATCTGCTGAACAGTTATCTGGACATTACCCCGGTATCACCGGATGAGATAGAGATCGTATCTCCGGAGAACCATCGGATGTATGCTCAGGACAAGTTGTCGAGACTTGACCTGCGCATCAGGACCAAGAACAATGAACACATAGATATAGAGATACAGGTAGTAGACCATAAGGACATGGTAAGGAGAAGTCTCTACTACACAGCCCTGCTCTATACCCAGCAGATGAAGAAGGGAATGGGCTATAAAGAGGTTGGCAGAGCTGTCTCCCTGAACATAGTGTGTTATACTATCAATGACGAGAGTGAGTATGTGAACCGGTACTGTATGACAAATCGTGTAAGTAAAGCAGAGCTTACCGATGCGATGGAGATGGTGTTTGTGGAACTTCCCAAGGCAGCAGGAGCGCAGGATGAGGAAAGGAGAGCGCTATGGACAGCATTTTTATCTGCCGATAGTGAGGAGGAGCTGATGAAGCTATCCCAAAAGAGTGAGATGATCGCGAAAGCCGTAAAAAAACTGAAGTACGTGAGTGCTGATGAGGTCCTGCGGTATGAGTATGATATGAAGAGAAAGGCAGAACTTGATGAGGGGCATCGACTGGCAGTAGCAAGACGAGAGGGTATTGAAGAAGGAGAGGCAGACGGTCTTAAGAAAGGAGCTATAGAGATAGCACGAAGACTCTTGAACGCTGGGAATGATGCTGATATGGTCTCCGAGATGACGGGGTTGAGCATAAAAGAGGTAAGAGCTTTAGATCCATGATCGTCTTGTCCTTTGATCCTCTTCAGAACAAAAAGAGCATATTTACTGCAGCATACTGATAGTATCAGGTGATGCTGGAAGTCAAATCCAGCGCTGTTTCCTACTTGCATCTTCTTATACGTCATACAAAGACTTTTATCATGGTCACACCATAGACACTGTTCAGGTATTGGCATCCGGTATTTAAAAAACCATTTATTCGGTGAAAGAGAAATCATAGAGATCCCCTATAGCAAGTCAACGCCAGTTTAGTTTAACGAAAGTTACCTTCAACTTATCACAGTTCACGGCCTCTATAGTATACATAGACTTACCTCTTTCTGGATTCTTTGCAAGTGACAGCTTGGATGATTCATCTTTCATTGCATCACCTCTAGAGCTTATCTTACCTAAGATCTGTTCCCCTCCTGGAGGTTTTAGATTCCTTTGCATATTATCTAGATCAGATCTTTTCTCAGAAGTTCAAACAAAAAGACACCCATGGGTTACCTATAGAACACACATTTGAGCTTACCAGGAAAAAATCAAAAGCACATGCGGTATGCACCGGATGAAAAAGACAGCTGAGCAAATTGACTTTGATTTCACCGATGCTGAAGCACAAGAGAGACTTAAGGAACCACAGACGCTTCGAAGGATGTTTGGTCTTTTTGTTCAAAGATGAAACAGCCATGAAGAACTATCACTATTCCTTCATGATCCATTCTTCAATGACTGTATGAGATCTTTCCTGCATGTTCGTTTATATACATTTGAGTTTCTCACAAACACTTTCTTTATTCAGAGAAAATATTGCTTTTATGTTTATTCCATTATGCATGTGAAGGATGTACAAACAGTATCTTCTCCAGTATCTCCACTGCTTCATAAAACTCATCTAAGAGAAGATACTCATTCGGTGTATGGATCTCATGCATACCAAGACCAAAGACCACATTCTCTATACCATAGGCATTCAGGTTATTGCTATCCCCTCCTCCGGGAGAAGAGAGTAGACCGGGTATCATTCCCAGTTCACTACAGGCTTCTGAGAATCGTCGTACACACATACTTTCCGGTGATATCGTATAACCGTAGTAGCAATGCTCCCATACAAGTTCAACAGAACCTCCCATACCTTTAGAGACTGAACTGCATATATCCTCTACCCTGTCACGAACATCAGCGAATCTCTCTTCTGAGAAACTGCGTACTTCACCACTGATCTCTACGGTATCCGGTA
>CAYYPJ010000183.1:2941-5202 GCA_964473495.1 uncultured Spirochaetales bacterium | reverse complement strand
TGTTTGAGAGCCGTAGAGGAGCTGTGAATACTGAGGCCTCTCTAGCTAGCCGGATTCCCGTTGCCGCTCGAGCTTTTTTCTCTTCAGTAGTAATTCGCTGTCTTTTCATTCTCTGTACTGCTTTATTGCGTTGTCTTTTCTGATAAGAGTCTGGTCTAGATAATGCTCCTGCAGCTTTCATCAGTTCTATCTGCTGTTCTCGCGGCAGAGATACAAAGTCTTCACTATGATTCACTAGATGGCTGAGTATGCGAATACAATCATCAATCTCTTCAGCGGTGTAGTTACAGTCTTGTTTTACATACACAATAGTTCCTCATTATATGCATCATTATGTTGCAGCTCTATACAAACCCTACTCTCTTACAACTTTTCATCTCTTTGTACAATAGTCTGCATACACACCCTCGCACATGGTATGACAACATACGTACTCTGCAAGTTCTCAATACTGGTCCCATAGTTTTATTCCCAGAAATTCATTTGATTCTCTTCATGGTAAACTATGCTCTTGATCATTTACTTCTATTTAAAACATGTGATATATTTGTATAGGAATAGAAGAAGCAGATCCTTTTCAAGGATGAGTATCGAATGAAAAAAATGGTAGCGCCTGTGATTATGTCTCTACTGTTTCTGGTAGTGATTATCGGGTATTTTGTCTGGATAATACTGCTCCCCGTACCTCTCGTGTTTCAGATCATCATCGGTATAGGACTGGCAGCCCTTGTTACCGCAATGATATATGTATTGAAAGAGCGTTACAGAGAAATGAAGGAGGAAGATAAAGATGATCTTAGTAACTACTGATTATATCAGCGGGAAGAAATTAGAAACCTTGGGATTGGTAAAGGGATCTACTATCCGTGCAAGACATCTTGGGAAAGATATCCTTTCAAGTTTGAAGAATATCGTAGGCGGAGAGATAACTGCATATACCGATATGCTGAAGGAGGCTCGGAGTATCGCTTCGAAACGTATGGTGGATGAGGCTGAGACACTTGGAGCCGATGCGGTTGTTTCTATACGTTACTCTACAAGTGCAGTTATGCAAGGGGCTGCTGAGATCCTGGCATATGGTACTGCTGTACGGTTTATACCTTAACTCTTCGTATCAAAGCATTCCCTTCCCATAGGGATAATCTCTTTCATCCAAAGTTCGGGGTAAGTTGCCGAAAATGCTATACTCACCTTTCGTGTGCGGCCGTAAGACATGGCTATTTACCAACACCGTACATGATGTCAATGTCCCAACCTTGTATTATCCCTTATCAATTGGTTTGAATTCCTATGACCACACTTGGTACATTCTTGAGAACGAATATACATGCCGTACGGTAAAGAATTGGGATTCTTTCTGCTTCCCTGGATTAGTGATGCAGCTGGTATGACTATGCTGAAAATAAGACGGGGATCCGCTGCTGCCGAGCCGTTCAGAGAAGAACTGTATATGCTTGAGGATAAAACACTTGTCAAAGAATGTCTCTTATACTATTTTGAGTCTATTTGACACTTACGAAAAAAACCAGCGAGATACTCTCCAGATCAATGAAAGTATCACAGAAGATGGGTATTCTTCCAAAGACAATATCATTGGAACATACGCCTGCTGTTTGTTCCCCTACCAGTCTCTTTAAGTTGCTCTCTGCTATTGGATACAAGCTGATATTAACACGGAAGAAGCCTATGAAAGATCACATTCATGATGAAGAATGGTGACTATGGGCCGCAAGACAACCTGTTCACCCTTGGGAATCCGTATGAACTCCTTACCTGTCGGGCAGTGGACTATTCATGCTCAGGGAATCCATCAATTCCGTTATTACGACAGCTGGCTGAATGATCCCAAGTGACGGCCAATTCCCCTCTCTTTGCCTCATATTCCCAGCAGTCAGTGCCATAAAAGTCCTATTGTCGAATCATTCTTTGACAATCTTCTGCCGGACACACAGATGATTAGGAAAAGGATCCAGGCTCGTTTTCACACCAACATCATCTCCATATGATCTCCTGAAAAAGATTGGCAGAGATTGTATCGGGGCCATACAGATTACAGAGATAGGAGACAATACAGGAACGACACTCCAAACAGTAACTGGTAATCCTGTCGATGAGACTCAAATAGCCGATATTCGCAAAAAGATTCCCAGTAAACGATTCCCGGGGGCTTTTGCCAATGAGTTCAGAATCTCTTTAGCAGGGGTACAAGAAAAGACTGCATTTCGTCGGTACCATAACAATCGGCTCGTCCCTACCGATAC
>CAYYPJ010000183.1:0-2931 GCA_964473495.1 uncultured Spirochaetales bacterium | reverse complement strand
CCGACGACTCCTCTGTTCAAATTGCCAATTGGAAAACTCGGTTTATTAGATCTGACAAATTCAATCGAGGACGAGTGGCTTTGCTCAAAACTCACACACGCTTTTGGTCTCCCCGCAGCTGAAACGGAAATACACCATTTCAAGGATCAGAAGGTACTTGTGGTCAAACGCTTTGATCGTACATGGTCACAAGAGAATCCCTCTATTCTCTTACGGATATCACACGAAGGTCTTTACCAGGCAACAGGAACCTCTTTTGCCTTAAAATATGAGTCTGACGGCAGCCCGGATATGTTACAGGTGTTAGAGTTTCTTGCAGGTGCCAATGATCCAACTGATGACAGAAGAGTATTCCTTCAGGCTCTCATGGTGAATTGGCTGCTGAGGGCTCCCGATGCACATGCAAAGAACTACAGCCTTCGGGAAGGTTACCACAGAGAGGATAATCGGTCTTGCTGAATACCTCATCTGTACGAAAAAAGCTCCTTCATGGTGTGGGGACTGGGCTGCATACCGCAATCCTAAGATTGCGGGTATGTCTTCTCAGTCAGTTTCCGAACTCCTATGTTCTCTCAATCGTGACAAGAGGAATACGTTTTTTCGTAGTCGGATGGAAGAGCTGGAGAAGATGGAACTGAAGAATATCTGTATCACACTGGATACGGGATACTACAGCAAAGAGAATAGAGGATTCATTCATGGAAAAGGACATGATTTCATCATTCCTCTGCCGAGGAGGGGCTCCTGGCAGTATCCTGTCATCGATTCCCTGCAGGATGAACTCTCTGCACTCTCAGCCAGGACTGAGATTGAGGATCCTGACGGCAATCCACAGGTGATCCAGTGCTTCACCAAATCCATCATCAGGAACAGGCATCGCTATTATGTCCATGCACTGTATAATCCCGCAATCAGGGCGAATGCGAAAACACATTTCATCGAGTTGTTGGAGACATACAAAAAAGAACTGGAAGAAAAGAGGCCTGCGGAATCTCACCAGGATATCTATGACCGATTCTTTGCGGTCAGGGATACCCCGAAGAGAGAACGAAGGATAACGGAAAAGATATGCTGCATCTCTAAGTTCCAGAAAAGTTATGCAGGGTACTGGTGCCTTCTGACCAACCGCAAGAAACCGAAAGAAGAGATATATGCAGCCTACCGGCAAAAAAACACAGCGAAGATCTTCTCTGATACATTCAAGAACGATCTCAACGGAGAACGCCCCACCGACCATAAGCTGGAATCCTAAAGGGGAAGATGTTTGTCTTATTCATAACCTTGGCGATCCTGACCAGACTGAAGAGAAAGCTTGCAGAAAGAAGGAAAGGCAACAGGATATTAGGGCGGTTGAAGACCTGCTCCCAGCTGCTGTTCAGAATGAGTACACTGGCAAAGGTTTCATTTCATGGGAAGTACAAACCAATTTACCGCACACCCACAAAACTCCAGGCAGAGATAATCAGCAACTGTGGAGTGAAATGGCATGGTGTACTCTAACATACTAAAACTTGGGACGGAATTTGGGGAATGTACCAACTCCGCAGAATCTATTATGGCAACGTATATACCCTTCAAATTCTAGACATAATTAAATTTTCATATTATAATTGTCTAATGATATATATTCATAGAACAATAGAACCTCTCGTACAGGAATACATCACTTATTTCCCAGTTGTAGCAATATCAGGACCAAGACAGTCTGGGAAATCGACTCTGGTCAGACATCTATTGAGCAACGACTATACGTATATGACATTAGATGATTACCGGATCGTTGATCAGATCAGGGACGATCCTGAACGGTTTTTCTTAAAGAACAACAATAAGATTATCATTGATGAAGTTCAGCGTTTGCCTGAAATATTTCTCTATATCAAACGGATAGTTGATGAACAAAGAGATGTATACGGCAGATTCATTCTTACTGGCTCAAGTCAGTTTTCTTTGCATCAGAAAATATCTGAAACATTAGCCGGTAGGATTGGTTTGTTGAAGCTGCTCCCTTTTGACTACCAGGAAGTGCCCGCGGAAAATCATTCGATAATTTCAGGCTGCTACCCGGAACTGGTCATGAGATCATATCGTTTTCATGATCCCTGGTATAGTTCTTATGTACAAACGTATATAGAAAGAGATGTTCAAAGTATTGCTAACATTAGGGATATCCATGATTTCTCAAGACTCATCAAACTCTTAGCGGCACAAGTATCCTGCCAGTTGAATTACTCCTACTTTTCAAAGATCTTAGGGGTCAGTGTCCCGACAGTGAAGAAATGGGTTTCTATTCTGGAGGCCTCCTATATTATCTATCTGCTCAGACCGTATCACTCGAATCTTGGAAAAAGACTGACAAAAGCACCAAAAATCTATTTTTATGATACCGGTTTGGCAGCTTATCTGACCAAGACCATCGATACTCAGTGGGAAGATGGTCCCTTGGCTGGACCGTTGTTTGAGAATTATATTGTTATAGAGACTCTTAAAAACAGCCTCCACACTGGAAACTCTCACGAGCTGTTCTATTTTAGAGAACACAATGGAGATGAAATAGATCTTATCATTGATACAAATGCAGCAAGGTATTTCATTGAGATTAGAAAATCTATGACATACAAACCAAGAATGGGAAAACACCTTTTGAAATATGCAGATGCAAACACTCGTTCCTATATTATTTATCAGGGCGAAACACTAACGTACGTCCCAACTATTTCAGTCATGAATTATCGTGACTATCTGCAGAAGCTATATACCTGAAAAAAAGATAATAGGTTCATAAAGTGCACTTAACTGTGAATTCGTCCAAGATTTTATAACCACAAGATCAATCCAGCTTCTCGACACTACCCTAGAAGGACTTTCTTCGCCTAACAGTAAGTACTCTATCATTATAGCGTATTACCAGAATAAACAGATCATAGACGA
>CAYYPJ010000182.1:0-5265 GCA_964473495.1 uncultured Spirochaetales bacterium | reverse complement strand
CTCTATCAATATGAATAAAGTATAGCTGTCGCAGATGGAAACATCAATTAGATAAAACACCACTTGACGTATCAAGATGATATCGTCATAATGACTCTACGTAATAACATAGAATAAGGAGCAGCACAGTGCCCTGTGGGAAAAAACGAAAAAGACATAAGATAGCAACTCATAAACGAAAGAAAAAACTGAGAAAGAATAGACATAAGAAACGAAAGGCAAGCTAAAAGACTTACTCGCCTTTGGCGATCATCGTAATCAGTAGCCACCACGATTCTGTTGGTGGCTACTTATTGTGCAGACAGTGGATACGCTCATAGTGATGATATTCCCTGATCTCACTGGGGTCTTGATCAATGAGTATGAGGGACAAGTAAGCATGATGATGTTCACTGTGTTCTTTCGAGTCATAAGACTGCATTGCCGAATACGTATATCATGAATGATCTACAACCAATGAAAACGCATAATCTCTGCTGTCTATAGACTGTTCTGACGAACACGCTGCGCTAATAGGATAAGATTCTTCAGATCTTTGGTCGTCTTCATTTGTATCCAGTCATGGGTGAATTCATCATTCTGAACGATTTGTGCGATGGCCATAAGGGCTTGCAGGTGAAAATTCCGTTCATCTTTTGAACCTGCGAGGGCAAAGACAATATGGACAGGTTCTCTGTTATTAGGAAAGATGATACCTGCTTTTGATCTGATAATGATGATGTCAAACTGTTTCTTGCCTGAAATGATGATATGAGGGATAGCAAGTCCTTGGGCAATGACCGTCGTGGAATCTTGTTCACGCTCGATCAGCAGATCATAGATTTCTTGATAGGAAGTGCCTAGGCGTTCTGAGAAATTTCTTGCAATAAGAGTAAACAATTCTGTATAGGGAATCGTCTTCTCTCCAGGAGAGTCGATAATAACAGTATCATGAATGATCTTATCAAATCTATCCTCTACGATATCATCGCGTTCAATCAATATATCCTTTAATTCATCATCAAGATTAGAGGATTTGATAGCCTTATTCGTTATGTTCTCTACAATATGAATAAGTGCAGATTCCTTCTCAGCTCGCTTTCTTGAGTAGAGGAAATACCAGGCAGCAGAGAATAGGAAGAAACCTCCAGCCATAAGCAGGGGTTCTTTACCCATGTCGGCAATCAGGAAAGTATAGATGATGATTCCCAGTATAGGCATATAGGGGAAGAATGGACTGATGAATTTTGGTTTATAGGTCGAGATCTTACTTGCCCGCATGAAAATCAACGATATACAGACAAGACAGAAGAGAATTAACATCATCGTTGATGCTGCTTTTACCAAGTGTTCGAGATCTAGAACCAGTATGACGGTACACATGAACAGTGATGTTGTGATGATAGAATTTATAGGGGTCATGGTCTTTGGATTGACACGTGCAAAGAAACTGGGGAGGAGATGATCTTCTGCCATAGCCATAGGGGTGCGTGATGCTGACATGATACTAGCATTTGCTGTAGTGATAAACGCTGTGATAGCAGCTAGAGAAAGAAGCACATATCCAACAGAACCAGTAGTGACCCGGGCACTATCGGAAATAGGTAAAACAGAGGAGACCATCGCCTCCGGAGGTAAGATACCTACGGTGACAAAGACTGTAGAGATGTAGAGGATCGTGACAATACTATATGCACTGAACATTCCTTTAGGGATGGGCTTGCCGGGGTCTTTAACCTCTTCTGCCATGGCGGCTATCTTTGTAAGACCTCCAAACGAGATGAAGATCATGCCTGCTGTGGAGGTAAGTTTGAAGAAACCTCTATCTTTTGGTATAAGAGGTAGAATATATTCGATATTGATATGAGTTATCGATGAGACAATATAGAATGTAAGCAGTGAGATGAGGATTAAGACAAATGTTACTTGGAAACGCCCGCTTTCTTTTACACCGATTATATTCAAGATGGTGAAAACAAGCGTAAAGAAGATCGCTATGCCTTTGATCTGCATCATAGAGGCTTCCGGGTAGAACGGCGTAATGAATAGTCCGATCCCTACGAGTGCAAAGGCACCTTTCAATGCCAGAGAGAACCAATTAGTGAAACCGCTGAATGTGCCAAAGAATGGACCCATACTTCTATTGATATAAAAATAGGTACCACCGGCTTTTGGCATGGCTGTGGCCAGCTCTGTCTTTGCGAACATTGCCGGGATCATAAACAGGGATGCCAGCAAATAGGACAGTATGATACCTGTCCCGACCTTCTCATATGCCAAAGAAGGAAGAATAAAGAGCCCTGAACTGATCATAGCCCCTGTAGCGATACTGAAAATATCAATAGTAGTGAGAGTTCTTTTTAATTTGAAATTTTCAGAAGTTTTGGTATTCATAGTTTGTCTCCGTTTTGGTATGACATTTTCATTATACCATAATAAAGCAGATACTGTTTTATTATATCATGACATTACGCAAACTTATCAATAATCGTGTTGAGTGCTATCGGGTCCCATCGATCATTCTGCAGGGTCATCCCGTAACTTTTCTTCATAAGGCGGTGAAAACCTTTCTCCAAGGTAAGACTGAAATCGCAGAAATCATGATAGTAGGGATGCTCTTTGAGCAATCTCGGTACAAACAAAGAGGCTTCAGTAGTCATAATAGACTCTGAAAGTAATTTTGCAGCAAGGAATCTATCCTGTTTCCTTACCGCAATGATTGTTGGATGCTCCATAAGTCCTATGATCTCCCATGTGATCTGTTCGGCTTGAGCATATTCCCCTGCATCCTTATGCTGCTCGCTTACTCTCAGAGGGAGATTGTTGATGATACAGTCAAGATGTTCAGTCAAATAGGTCAGGTTGAATAGTCCAGTAGCGCAGTTGAAGAGGATGGGTTTTCCACTATCTTCAGCTTTTCTGACTTCTTCTGAAGATATTGCTGCTCCTATGTCCTTACAGGTCAGGGATCCTTTAGAATTACGGACTAAGATGCCCCCCTTTATGTCTATCGGAGATTTATAGGAGAATTCAAAAGATCCATCACATCCTGTAAGTGCAGTAATAGCAACATAGGCTGGATAGGGTATATTGCCGAGGTTGTCAACATTGACTAGATAGACGAATCGTTTTCCTTCTGCGAGGAGTTCCCGATAGATATCCTGGAGGACATAGAAGTTTTGTCCATGTCCTCCAGGAAGAGCCAGTAGGTGATTGTCATCACCATAGGCATGGGTGAACACGGATCTCTGTTCTCCCGGTATCTTTGAAGTGAATGCAGAGATGAGCGGTTGTTTTGCCGAACGTACATCAGTGATTGAAAAGCCGCTGTAAGCTATGAGTTCTTTGAGCATTGGTGAGTTCTTATATGTTTGGTAATACGTAAGTAACTGATCATGAGTTGCATCACTGGTCATCTGAAACAGGGGGATACTGCACGGTTTGCTGATTACATGTGAGGATTGAATACTCTGTATGAGCAATGCTCTCATTTTAAGTTCAAGAAACGAATATCCGGGAGTTCCATCAGGGTTGATATAAGCAGGAGTCAGTCCTTTTGCCTTGTTCGAATAAAGATGAGACATGCGGGGGAACTGTTCCTGAATATATGAGTAGAGTGGAGGGTAGAATGAGGAGTTCTTCATGCTGTCGACATAGCTTGTCGCAGAACCGCCATTCAGTATACCAAAAGCAACATAGGGCATAAGTGATAGACCAAGATGTTCGAGCCCTTTTTTGGTGATATCAATGGTGCCATCGGGTTTTCTGCTGCTTAACGCTGCAAGATCGATCAGCGGATCAATCGCATGTATATGTTTCTCAGCCACTGCATATGGTATCGTTATCGCATGGGCTGATGTCCCATCTATAACAGTTTTCCCATCAATTGTAGGGAATTCGTGATGATCAGCAGAATGATCCTCTTTTGGTGCTTTTTCTCTGGTGTTGATGTTCTCTAAGATGCTTTCACTTAATTCCCCATCGATCTGATAGTAAGAATAGAGTCTTTTCATGTGTTCATTCATCTCTGAAATAGTATCTTAGAATCTTATGGTTGTAAACAGAAACTTACCGGAGGATCGTGTTGCTGAAGGATCTATTCTGTTGCCTATGTATACAAGAGTCTGCAGTATGCTCTTTGATTCTTTTCCGCACTGGATGCAAGCTCTTGGATAAAGGTCATAGTATCTGAATCAGTATGAAATCAATCTACCATCACTAGCAGCAGCCCGGATTTGTCAGGATGCGCAGGTCTCCGGTACGATGATATAAGGTTCTAAGAATATAAAGATTTCCACAAATAGACAAAAGAAAACATGTGAATTAAAATAAAAAAACAAAGTTCGCAGACAATAGATGCAGCAAAAGATCAAAATGTATAATACGTTTAGTACCTTGGTTGGTAAACTTGACATGGCAGGTGCATTATGGTAGGTTTGCGTGACCTCTTTATCCGCGTATGCGGATCAAAATAGTCCGTAAGGAGGAGTTATGAGAACATATGAATTTACAGTAATCCTTAAACCAAATGATGAAGAAACCGTAAAAGGTAGAGAAGTAATCACACATGCGTTTGAGGAACATGGTGTGCAGATAACAAAAGAGGAAGACCTCGGAATCAAGTTCCTGGCATACCCGATTAAAAAAACTGATAAAGGACATTATGTGTATTTTGAACTCGAAGCCGAACCTGATACTATTGCTGTATTAGATCGTACTTTCAAGTTATCTACACTAGTCCTCAAGTATTTGTTTGTTAAGAAAGAAAAATAATCAATAACATACATGGAGTAACCTTATGGCAAATGATATTAATATGGTCGTCCTTGTCGGTAGATTAACACGAGATCCAGAGATGCGTTATACGAACTCAGGTACTGCCTTGTGCAAATTCTCTCTAGCTGTCAATCGAAGGAAGAGGTCAGGAGACAATAACTGGACTGAAGAGGTGAGTTTTTTTGATGTATTATTATGGGGGCGACAAGCCGAAACATTGAATAACTATTTGACAAAAGGTAAACAGGTGGCTGTTAATGGTGAATTGCGTCAGAATAGATGGGAACAGGATGGGCAGAAAAGAAGCCGAATAGAAGTGGTCGCTAACAACGTCCAGTTGCTTGGAAGCCCTTCACAAGGTGGAGGTGCAGGGAAATCTGTACAACAGAATAATCCATCGCATGCACAACAGACTGAGAGCAACTATACGCAGAAGCCGCAGAAGAACGAATATGCCCCTGGTCCTGAGGGATTTGATGATGACATCCCCTTTTGAGCTGACTTGAATGA